>CAYRPR010000188.1:0-5358 GCA_964425945.1 uncultured Verrucomicrobiota bacterium
GGATCTCGCCGCCGAAGCCTACGAGGTGGAGGCGCGGGTCAGGGAACAGCGAACGGTCGCCGCCGCCATGGTCAAGTTCCGGGGCCTCCTTTACGAGCTGGGCCTTTCCCCGCATCAGGACGATATCTTGGCGGTAAAAGTGGAGATCGATTCGAACCCACCCGCCGGCGCGAGCTTTGCGACGCGCCTGGTCAGAAAACATTACCTGTTAAACCTCATGCAGTATGATCGCTCGTCACTGCTGGCCGGCAAGCTTCATGCCGTCCTCACCCGGAAATACACGAAGGGGCGTGATCTGTATGATCTCATGTGGTATCTATCCGCGCCGGATTGGCCTGAACCGAACCTGGTCCTGCTGAACAACGCCTTGCGGCAAACGGGTTGGAACGATGGAGAACTGACGGCCGCGACTTGGCGACACGTGGTTTCCGATCAACTACGCAAGGTTGATTGGAAGCGAGCGAAAGAAGACCTTGCGCCCTTTCTCGAACGCAGTCAGGAACTGGCCCTCATCGAGCCGCAAACGTTTAAGAACCTGTTGTCGGATTCTCCATGAGATCACGTAATTGCCGGTGAGTCATGCCGGCTGCGTATACTCCAATGGCGCGTTGCAAAGCGGCAAGGCGTCAACTATACTGCCCGCGGAAGTGAGATTTTCCCATGGCTAAAAAGAAGAAATTTTACGTCACGACGCCGATTTACTACGTCAATGACAAGCCACATATCGGACACGCCTATACGACGATCCTGGCCGATGTGCTCGCGCGCTATCACCGCCTGCTCGGCGTCCCGACCTGGTTCCTGACCGGCACGGACGAGCACGGCCAGAAGGTCAAGCAGGCCGCCGAAAAGGTCGGTCTATCGCCAAAAGAGCAGGCGGACAGCACCGTGGTCCGGTTTCAGGAACTGTGGAAGAAACTCGACATCACCCACGACGATTTTATCCGCACGACCGAACCGCGTCATACCGTCATCGTACAGAAGATCCTGCAGGACCTCTACGAGCGAGGCGAAATCTACAAAGCCGAGTACGACGGGTGGTACGATCTGACCAGCGAAACTTTTGTCACCGACAAGGATCTGCAGGAAGGCGAACAGCCGCCGAATATCATCCGTATCCAGGAAACGAACTACTTTTTCCGGATGGGCAAGTATCAGGAATGGCTCATCGACTATATCGAGAAGAACCCGACCTTCATCCAGCCGGACTACCGGCGGAATGAGACCCTCGGCTTCCTGCGGCGTAAACTGAACGATCTTTGCATTTCCCGGCCCAAGAAACGGATGGATTGGGGCATCGAACTGCCGTTCGACAAGGATTTTGTCACGTACGTCTGGTTCGACGCGCTGGTCAACTATATCAGCGCCATCGGATACCTGGACCATCCGAAGACGTTCGACAAATGGTGGCCCGTATCAATGCCACTGATCGGCAAGGATATCCTGACCACGCACACGGTGTACTGGCCGACGATGCTCAAGGCCATGGGCCTGCCGATGCCGGAAATGATCTTCGCGCATGGTTGGTGGCTGAGCGGAACCAGCAAGATGAGCAAGTCGCTGGGCAATGTCGTCAACCCGATGGACATGATCGACCGGTATGGCGTGGACGCCTTCCGGTACTTCCTCATAGCCGAAATGTCGCTTGGCCAGGACGCCAGTTTCACGGAGGAGGCATTCGTGCGCCGGTTCAACTCTGATCTGGCCAATGATCTTGGGAATCTGGTGAGCCGGGTGGTCACGATGGTACAGCGCAACTGCGAGGGGCGGATCCCGGAGTTGGGCGATGACGTGCTCAATCGGCTGGAGGAAAACGCCCTGTGGCAAACCGCGCAGGATGCGGTCCATTCCATGGAAAAGGCCGTCACCGGCATGCGCCTCGACAACGGGGTGGCGGATGTCATCAGTGTCGTACGCGCGACCAACCGCTATCTGGAGAAGCGTCAGCCCTGGACCTTGGCCAAGCAGGAGGACAAGAGCGAACTGCACATCGTCCTGTTCACCGCGGCGGAAGTTCTGCGGGTGGTGTCCGGCCTGCTGTATCCGGTCATGCCGGAGAAGATGACGGAATTGCGGCAGGCGTTGGGGATCGCCACGCTGGTACCCGAGTTCAAGAAGCTGCAGGTGTGGGGCGGCACAGCGTCCGGCACGGTGATCGCCGGGAGCTTCTCATTGTTTCCGCGTATTCAGGATGATAAGAAACCCGCGCCGGTTCCGGAGGTCAAGGCGCCGGCCAAGACCAGCGGGACGAGTAAGAAGGAGGACAAACCCGTGCAAATCTCGTATGAGGAGTTTTCGCGCGTGCAGTTGCGGACCGCGAAGATACTGTCGGCCGAGCGGATTCCGGACGCCAACAAGCTGTTGCGTCTGGAGGTCATGATGGGGGAGGAACGCCGGCAACTGGTGGCGGGCATCGCCCTGCATTATGAGCCGGAGAAGCTGATCGGGAAGACCGTCGTGGTGGTCGCGAATCTGGAACCCGCGACGATCCGCGGCGTGGAGTCCAACGGCATGATCCTGGCCGCCACGCGCGGGGAGAGCCTTCGATTAATTACCATCGACGGCGAGCAATCCAGCGGCGCGATCGTGAAGTAGCGGGAGGATTCGAACCACAGAGGTCGCAGTGGCCCGCGGAGGTAGCATCATAATTTCACCCTCCCTCCGCGAACCTCTGCGTCCTCTGCGGTAAAAGAGTTCTACTGTCTGGGAGTTGACCGCGGTTCTCTTTGCCTCTGTAATCGTTTCTCGCGCTGTTCCGGCGGAGTCCCGCGTTCACGCACCAGCGAGATGAATTCATCCGGCTCGATCAGGCGGGGTTGCCGTCCGCTACGATCGAAAAGGCCGATCTGCATCCGGAATCCATTCGGACGCACGACATAGATATTGGGACCCAGGGAAGGCCGGAAGTTCTCGGCCAGCTCCCGCGTATCGGGATCCGATGGCAGGGTAAGCTTGACCTTCACATAGTCCTTCAGGAACTCCTGTACCGTGGAATCCCTCAGGAGATTGTTTTCCACGCGTTGACTTCTTTGTTTGGCGCCGGCCGGGGTTCTGTAGGTAATGAACAGCACCATATCAGCCTGCGTGTGCTCCTGAATAGTGCGCCCCTCCTCATAGCCGCTCGCTCGTTCAAGGAATCGTTCCGGGATGGCGGTTGGGTCGGCCGCCTGTTCCTCGGCGGGCGGCTCGCGCTGGGGTGGGGGCGGCGGCCAGTCCGCCCGGGCGGACGGCGTCGTCGCGGCAACGACCGAAACCACGATGCTGTACCACTTCCTCGACATGCTTTCCATCCAGCCCCACCGCGTTGTGAAGGTCAATAATAAATGGAATAGCGGTCTTGGAACGGCCGGTTGACACGGCTACTGAGCGCGGCGTGAGAAGGAGTTATGCGCTAAATGAATGTTTCTGTGAAAAAGCTCTTTACAACCCCGCGCCGGCCGGCTACATTGCAATTGTAAACGATTACATTTGGTGTTTATGAGTGTAAATACCGATGCGATTGCGCGGGATAACGGGCAACAAACGGCCTCGTGGGGAGGCCGCAGGAGACCGAACGACATGAAGACTTTGGTGGGGCATTCATTCCGCAGTTCATGGAGCGCGCTGGGAATCGCCTGGGCGATGCTTGGCGCCACCGTACAGATCACGACGGCCCAGACGATCACGGCGCTTCCGGGCCAGCCGATGGTGCAGGACTTGAACGGGACGGACTTCGTCCAGCACTCCGTCTCGAACTTCACCGTCAATTACGATGTCAGCGTAGGCGACGGCTGGGCGGGCGTTATGGTGCGATGGGAGGATTTCGCGGGGCAGGATCTTTCGGCCATCACGCAATTCGTTTTCGGCGTCCTCGGCGACTCGCCGAACCAGATCAAGGTCGAGTTCGAGGACACCAACAGCAACAAGACCGTCATCAACTCGCCGGTCCTGACAGATACAATTCAATTCTGGGAAATCCCGGCCTCCTCCATTACGAATGATCTGAGCGCCATCAAGGTCATCGCCTTCGTCGTGGACCAGGGACTCGCCGGCGCCGAGAACTACGTCGGGAACTATTCCGTATATGTAGATTGCCTGAGCTTCACGCCGCCGCCGGTGGATCACTCCGATCCGGGCGACGCGCCGATCACCTTCCGACCGGGCGAACCGACGGTGGGGGATATCGCGGGGACGGTTTTCGAACAACATTCCTCGACCAATTTCACCGTGACCTATGATGTGACGGTTGATCCGTTCTTCGCGGCGGTCATCGTGCAGTGGCCTTCGCCGACCAATCTGACCGCCATCTCGGAGTTTGTCATCGGCGCGCTCGGCGATCCGGATTCCATCAAGGTGGAGTTTGAAGACGGAGACGGCGGCAAGACCGAGATCACGCTGAACGGTATGTCGGGCAGTCTCCAGCACTGGCATATTCCCGCCGAGTGGATCAACAATCTGGATTCGCTCAAGGCCATCATATTCGTCGTGGACCAGGGGTTGGCCGGTGCCGGCAACCATGTCGGAGAGTTCGAGGTGCGCGTGGGCGGTCTCGATTTCACGGCGCCGCCGGCGCAGATCGTCCCGACCACGCCGGACGAGGCTCCGATCACGATTCTGCCCAATGATCCGCTCGTGAACGATATCGACGGCACGCTGTTCGAACAGCAGTCCTCGACCAATTTCACGGTGTTCTACGAGTTGCCGGAAGTGGATTCGTTCGACGCCGTGATGATCCGCTGGGAGGACTTCGACCCCATCGACCTGACGTCCATCACCCAGTTCGTATTCGGGGTGACGGGCACACCCAATTCCGTGAAGGTTGAGTTCGAAGATAACGATGGCGGCAAATCCATTTTCATCCTGCAGGATGTCGACGGCAGCCGACAGAATTGGCATATTCCTTCGTCCCTCATAGCGAATCTGGATAACATCAAGGTGATTGTCTTTGCCGTGGACCGCGACCTGGCGGGCGTCGGCAATTATGTCGGACAGTTCACCGTATTTGTCGGTGGTTTCGACTTCCCGGATCCGCCCACGCCGGTGGATCCGTCCGATCCCGGCGACGCGCCCATCACCATTCTGCCGAATGATCCGCTGTTGAATGATCTGAACGGCACGCTATTCGAGCAGCACTCGCAAACCAACTTCACCGTGCTGTACAGCCTGCCGGAGGAGGATTCATGGAGCGGCGTCATGGTGCGCTGGGAGAACTTCGATCCGATCGATCTGACCTCCATCACGCAATTCGTGTTCGGCGTGACCGGCACGCCCAATTCCATCAAGGTGCTGTTCGAGGACTCCAACGGTAACCAGACCCTATACTACCTCATGGACGTGGAAGTCACGATCCAGGCCTGGCCAATCCCCGCATCCCAGATC
>CAYRPR010000189.1:0-5346 GCA_964425945.1 uncultured Verrucomicrobiota bacterium
GGTCTCGTCGCGACGGGGCTGCACCCCTCCCCCGTGCCGCACATGCAGGTGGTGGCCGCGAGCGACTCCTCGTTACGCGCGGCGACCGCCGGGGCGCGGCTGGCGACGGTGAATTTGAAGCCGGTGCCCGAACCCGAAAGCGATGCCGAACTCCCGATCTACTACGAGATCATGGCCTTGCCGGAAACGACCGAGGATCGTACGCTCGAGACGCGCGCCACCGCCCTCGAACAGGAGGGGCAGGCGGCCTTCATGGAAGGTCAGTACCAGCGGGCGATCACCTCCTGGTCCGAATGGCATGAGCTGGAGCCGAGCAACCCGCGGCCGCTGATGCTGATCGGCGATGCCTATCTGCGCCTCGGCGATCCGCCGAGTGCGATCGACTATTACGATCGCAGTCTGGATCGCGATCCGGGACAGATTTCCCTCGCGTTGCGCCGGGTGCGCGTGCTGGAGGATCAGGGCAAGGATGATGAGGCGCTCGCCTCGCTCAACCTCTATGCGCGCCTGTTCCCGGACAATCCGGAAGTCCTGCTCGCGCAGGCCGAATGGCTGCGTCACCGCGGCCGCACGGATGAGGCCATCCGCCTGATCCAGCGGGCCATCGAGCGACAACCGTCCAACCTGGACGCCATCACGATGATGATCCGCATCGCCGTTCGACCGGCGGACCGCATCACCCATCTTCGCCAACTGATCGCCTACGGCGAGAAAGCCGAGAATCATTATGAACTGGGGCAGGTGATCTGGAAGTATGACCTGCTCAGCATGCCCGAAGCGCATGGCCTGATGGAACTGGCGGAACGCATCCATCGCGACACGCCGGACGAACGCGTGCGGCTCCTGTATGACAAGCTGCGCCTGCGCTCCGAACCCGTTGTCGAAACATTCTCCTCGGGCGGTCTGTCGGATGCCTGGTGGATGACCGGCGGGGATCATGTGGTGTCGGGACAGCGCATCCGCCTGCGGGCCGCTGCCGGCCGCAGCGAGGTTGGCACCCGCCTGCTGGGTTCCGAACGTATGCGCGATGCCTATATCAGGGCCACGATTCGCGACTGGCGCGGCGGCTTCTGGCTGTACGGCCGCCGGAGCGGCAGCCAGATGATCCGATTCGGATTCGAGAATCCCGACCGCATCCATCTGCAGATCTGGCGCGACGGTCGCGTGATCGCCAATCATTCCCGCGAGTGGGAGCCGGCCACGGGGGCCATGACCCTCGCGATGGAGATTCGGGGCGATGGGGTCATGGGGTACATCAACGACCAACCGGTATTTGATTCACCGCTCGCCATACCGCAGGAACTCTGGCTGGGCTGGCTGGGGCTCGCCTCGTTCGACGCCCGCCGCGGCGCCGCCGGCGTGACGCTGGACGCGCTCAACGCGGGACCGATCCCGATCCGCACCGCCTTGCTGCCGATGTCGCCGACGAGCGCGCAGGTGGACGAGTTGCTGGATGGACTGCGCGCGCAGGCCCGCCATATCACCGATCTGGCCCCGCGCTGGTTCACCGTCCGGCCGGACGGCGAATGGATCGACCATATTGGCCGGGAGGACCGGTTGTTCCGCCTGTTTGCCCGTTATCATCGCATGCGGCTGATGCCCGCCGTCGAAGTGCTGTCGGGAACGGAAACGCCCATTCGCGAGATGATCGATCAGGCGGCCCGGCACAACGTGGACGGGTTCGTCTTGATCATGCCCGCCATGCCGTCGGACCGCTGGTTCGAGCAGATGCGCGCCCAGCTTGACCTGTCCACGCTGGATGTCTTTGTCGCCGTGCTCGACTCGGAACGGAACATCGCATCCTGGCGGCCGCTGGGCGCCGCCACGGATCTGTTGCGCGTCAACGGCAAGGCGTGGCCGGTCAAGATGATGACCGGATCATTGCAGGACCCATCCGTTCGGGAATCACTGGAGAAGGCGAGCCACAGGGACCCGCTGGTGCTGGTGCTGTAGGCCGCCGCTCCCTCGGCGCCGAAACGCGCGCTAACCCTTCAACTCGCGCAGGTAGGCGTCCAGATTCGCCCGGAACTTGGCGAAGCGTTCCTTTGAATACTTGTGGGGATAGGCGGCGAAGTACTGGGTGATGCGACTGTCCCCTTCGAGCAGGCGGGACAGCTCCTCGATCTGCCGGGCCCGCGTTTCCATCGGCAATTCATCCCAGGCCTCGTCGTCGTACTCTTTCAGCGGGCCCATGAGGAGTTTGTAGCCCGGTTCCACATGCTTGATCAAGTGGACGACAACGGATCGTAACGACCGGAAAAATTCCTCTTCAGTAGTCATGGCGCCAAACCTAACCTGTGGCTGTGACGATGAGCATAAGACAACCGGCGTCCAATTCAAGTTCAAACTGGACGCCGCCTGCCGATTCAGCTAGAGGAAGGGCTGTCAACGGCGCTGCCAGCGAGGCGGACGTCGTCATGGGAGAGGTCCACGCATGACAACAGAGCGACAAACCCACAACCACGCGCTACTGCGCCGACAGCTCGGCACCGTCGGCGCGACGATGATGGGCCTGGGGGCGATGGTCGGGACCGGTGTGTTCGTCAGTATCGGCGTTGTGGCGGGTCTTGCCGGTGCATCGGTCGTGCTGGCCATTGTGCTCGCGGCCGGTGTGGCGGTGTGCAACGCCCTGAGCAGCGCGCAACTGGCGGCGTCGCATCCGGTCAGCGGCGGCTCCTACGAGTACGGATACAAATACCTTAGCCCTTGGCTCGGGTTCACGGCCGGGTGGATGTTCCTCTGCGCCAAATCGGCATCCGCCGCGACCGCCGCGCTCGGTTTCGGCGGTTATCTGCTCCATATCCTCGGACGATCCAGCCCGACCGCCATAACGACCCTCGGGGTGGCCGCATCGGTGCTGGTCACCCTGCTGGTCTTGAGCGGACTCAAGCGGTCGCACTGGGCCAATATCATCATCGTATCGATCACGTTGGCGGCGCTGGCGATTTTCATCATCTTTACGGCGCCATGGGCGATTCGCCATGGCGACTCGCATCTCCGGCCTTTCCTGCCGGGCGGCGCCGGTTCGACGGCCGCGCTGTTGCAGGCCTGCGCCCTCATGTTTGTCGCGTACACCGGTTACGGGCGGATCGCCACGATGGGCGAGGAAGTGCGCGAGCCGCGCCGCACCATCCCGCGGGCGATTGTGGCGGTGATGATCGTTTCCGCGCTCCTTTACGTCGCCGTCAGTGTCAGCGCGATCGGCGCGTACGGCGCCGCGGCGTTGGGGGAGGCGACTCGGGCACAGGCCGCGCCGCTGGAAACCGTCCTGCGCGATTTGCAGTATCCCGTCGCGGCCACCCTGGTGGCTTTGGGGGCCATGACGGCCATGCTCGGGGTGTTGCTCAATCTGATCCTCGGCCTTTCCCGCGTGGCATTGGCCATGGGGCGTCGTAACGACTTGCCGCTCGCATTTGCCCGGATCGATCGCAGTGGATCGACGCCCACCGTGGCCGTCATCGGCGTGGGCTTGTTGGTCACGGCGCTGGTCCTGGCCGGCGATGTCAAACTGACCTGGTCCTTCAGCGCGTTCACGGTGCTCGTGTACTATGCGATCACCAACCTCGCCGCGCTGCGCCTGTCCGGAAACCATCGCCTGTATCCGCGCTTTGTATCGGTACTGGGCCTGATCTCGTGCCTGTTTCTCGCGTTCTGGGTGGATCCGGAGATCTGGTTGGCGGGCCTGGGAACCATTTCGATCGGATTGATCTGGCACGCCGCACGGCGGCTCCGCTGATCGCCGGGCAGGTCTGCTCAAGAGGGGAATCGGGGCGGTGAGATTCGAACTCACGACCTACAGCTCCCAAAGCTGCCGCGCTACCAGGCTGCGCTACGCCCCGCATCTGAAACCTCAGCCTATTAATCCGGTCCCTTCGTGTAATAGTCAAGCCTGCCTTCCTTGTCTATTGTCACGCCCAACTCTTTCCTTTACAGTCGCGGGCTGACATGACAACCAACTCATACGGCCTGATTCTGGGCGGCATGATCGACGCTATCCGGCGCAGTTACGACGCGCTGGCGGCCATGCCCGTGGACTGGGATCTGATGGATACGGCCCGCCCGGTCACACCGCGCCCCCAGCAGACCATCGCAGAACCCGTTTCCGTCGAAGGCCCCGGCACGTTCCTCGGTAAAGCCCGCCGCACCGTGACCCTGTTGCCGGCGGACACGGAAGGCTGGTGGTTCAGCCGGGCCGACCTCCCCAACAGCCTCCCCGTAGGCGTGTCCGTCCACAATGTCTGGACCACCGGCGGCTCCGTCAGCAACATCGTTCTGCGCAGCGGCGCGCCGAACAACTACATCCGCATGGTCGAACACATCATCGCCCTCCGCATGGGATTTCCGATCGATAACGTCGTGATCCGGATGGATTCCGGCGACCCGCCGCTTTTTGATCGCGGCAGTCTCGACCTGGTCGAGGCCATGGAGCGCGCCGGGGTGCACACGCTGGAAAAGCCGGTCGAGTACTACACGGTCAAGGAGACCATCACGGTCGGCGGGCGAGGCGGCAGTTTCCTGACCTTTGCGCCCTGCGATCGCGCGCGACCGATGCTCGAATTGGATTGCGCCGTCGATTTCAAGACCGCGATCGGCAAACAGCGCATCCGCTTCCCCGTCAATGAGGAGCACTTCCGCTACGGCGCCGAGGCGCGAACCAACACCTCCGCCGCAAAGAAACTCTATTGCCGAACCATCGGTAAGATTTTCGCCGACATCCGCAATCTCGGATATACCGAGCAGAACGTCTTGATCGCCGGGCGCCGCCGATACCTGAACGAACCCAAGCTGATCCACGACGGCAAATCGCTGGAGGCGGTCTGGCACCGCGCCACGCTGGACCTGCTGGCCGCCATCGCCCTGATTGAGAAGGGGCGCTTCCTGGGGCGCGTCACGTCCTACAAGGCGGGGCACCAGCTCGATGTGGACATGATCCGCCTGCTCTACAAGTACGACCTGCTGGAGAACGTGGAGTTGGCGCCGATAAATTGAACCACGGATGGACGGATTTCACGGTTAACCCACCCCGCCGGTCACCATGCGCTTCGCTTAGGTGACCGGCACCCCTCCGGGGAGGGGAGAATAATAAGGGGACAAGGAAGTAGAAATACATCCCCTCCCAGGAGGGGACCGAGGGGTGGGTTGAAGCGCGGGGTTCGCAGAGAATCCTGCCTGAATAGACTCCGTGCGCCTCCGCGTCCTCCGTGGTTTATCTAATCCCGCCCGCCGATACATCCCGCCAGCGCGAGTAGATCGTCAGTTCGCCCGACGGTTGTTCGTCGAGCTCCGGGATGCCGGCGCGTTCCCCCTGGATCAGTTCCTCGAGGCGCGCGGCCAGTTCACGCCAGC
>CAYRPR010000190.1:0-5328 GCA_964425945.1 uncultured Verrucomicrobiota bacterium
CTTGACCAGGTCCTTGAATTCGCGCACCTGCTGGCCATACACGTCGCCGTGGGCATAGCGGCTATTCGGGGCGAAGAACGCCACGGTGCTGTAGCCCCAGAAATTGCGCAGATGTTTGCGTTTGGTATTCTCGTCGAAGTATTCCATCTCGTTGAATTCCTGAAGGGGCAGGAATTCAACCGCCGTGATTCCGAGTTCCTTTAAATAGGGTATCTTCTCCATGAAGCCGCGTTAGGTCCCGGGATATTTGACACCCGAACTCTCGTGCGCGGTATAGCCCCGCGTGTGCGCCTCATAGATGATCGATTCGCTCAGGGGAATTCCGGGTTTCACATCGCCGGACCAGTCATAGTCGTCCTGCAGGATGACCCCCTTGGGGAAATGACCGCCGTGATGGGGGAACCGGCCTGGTTTGATGTCAAAGGCGTCGCCCCATTCGGGCGCGCCGGCCACGGCATGCGCGTACGGATCCAGCAGCCACTGTTTGGGGTTGTAGGGATTCTCTATCCCGGCGGGCGGTTGACCTTCCATCCGGTACAGGTAGAACTGTCCCGCGCGGGCATCGGGCACGTGAATATGCCAGATATCGCCCGTCCGGTTCGTCTCGCCCAGCAATTTGTATTCCCGTGTGGGCTTGTCCGCGTCCGCCTGGTCGAAGAGCATGAGCCACACGCGCGTGGCGTGACGGCTGAACAAGGTGAAGCGGACGCCGTCGGGCACCACCTGGGCTCCCAGTGGCATGGACAACGGCAAGCCCGCGGATGCGGCGGATGTCGGCTGTCGCTTTTTGCGTCGTATCATGATATGGCTCTCAAGGGATCACTGCCCGCCGTCGAGGCGGCCGATGCGGAAGGTGTATCTGAGGCGCTGGCCGAAGGTCCGCAACACGCGCCCGATGCCGCGCGACGAGTTTTTCCGGCGATGCCGGCCATGATTCCCCGTATGGCGGTGTTCGTAGTTCAATGGTTCACGCTCAACCCGCCGCGGGACGGGGTTCAAGATGGTTTGCACACCCGCGGTCGCCGGCTTCAACAGGATGGTGTTCAAGGCATTCGACGTGGAGTCGAAGGCCTTGCCGATGCCCGACTGCACGCTGTCCCAGAAACCGGGTTGTCGGACCTGTTCGGGCGGCGCTTCCGTGAGGATGCGATTACGGATATCCGGCAGGACATCCTTCGTGAATATATTCTTGACGTCCTTGAGAAAGTCGCGGGTCTGCGACGCCAGGGATTCGGCGGCGGCCTGCTTGTTCCAGCCGCGGTAGGCGGAACAGCGCTCGATGGCGGCATGTCCGGCCGCCGATGTGAACAGGCCGGCTCCGATACCCTGGCCGATATCGTCCGCTACCCGTCCCACAATCGGAACGAAGGCGAACAGGTTCTCGATCAGGTTTCTGCCGATATACAGGAAGTTGACCGTGGCAATAACGCGCAGGACGTCGCGCAGCACATGCCATTGATCCGCGGACGAGGGGCGGCTGCCGTGCAGGTGCGCGATCCGAAGGATCATCGCGGAATTACGATACAGGACGATCAGCAGGTCCATGCTGTGATACGGACTCAGGGTGACGCCCAGCATGACGTCGCGGACGCTTCGCCGGATCTCACGTTCGGCCTGCTCGTCCAGGCTCCCCAGAATCACCGGGAGGATGTCATCTTCGGTCTTCTGGATGGTCATCACGAGATCTTCGTTCAGCGGATGATGTCGCAGGACGTCCTCGATATGCACGATGTGGTCCAGCGCGACATGGCGCGCCTCATCGGTCAGGTTGGGATTCTGCGACAGGCGATCAAGATACTCGATCAGGTATTGGCAAAACCGTTTCATCTCCTTGTGGCTGGCTTCGCCCAGCGGAGGGAGCGGGGGAGGCGCCAGCGCGCGGGGAAGGCGTATCCAGGATCTCCATACGTAGACGAGCGCCGTGAGCAAGAGCAGGGATACCACACCCGCGAACGCCCAGCCCCATGCGGGATGCACCCGGTAGAAAAAGAAAAACGCCCGAAGCAGCTCAATCAGCGCGAAGAAGGTTATAAGACCGCCGGCTACCAGCAGGATCCGGCAGGCTAGTTTCCACAGACGGTTCATCATGTGTGCATCATCTCCATGATCTGGACGCGTATTATGTAGTCTTGTTTTCGCGCCACAAGCTTTTCTTTGGGGTGTCGCGTCGCACGATCCCGAACGCGATGTCCCGGCTGAAAAGGGGGATCTCGAGGTGGTAGGAAAGAAACTGGCCCAGGAGGTATTCCATATCCTCCAACTGCCTGGCGGAGCATTTCGTCTTGCGCGGCAGGTCGACGCCCGGCGCCGCCTGCCAGTTGCGTAAAATGGCCAGCACGTCCGGTGCGATCGGATGGCTGGTTCGGTGGTCGCGCTCGGCGCACGCGGGACACAGGAGGCCGCCTCGCGTGTAGGAGAACCGGGTGTCGCGGCGGCCGGTTTCAAGCGGACGATTACACGCAAGGCAATGATGCAGGCGCGGTGTCAGACCCATGTGATCGAGCAGGCGCAATTCATGGTGCAGCAGAATGGGCAGCGCGGCGCCCCGCTGATCCAAGTCGTCCAGGGCCGTGTCGAGGAGATCGAACAGTTCCGGATGGGGCGCGCCCGGCGGACTGATCCGCCACATCAGGTCACACAGATAGGACGCCGTCGCGCAGGCTCGCCAGTCGTGGCGGAACGCGGTCCGGGTCTTAAGGGGAAAACATTCCCGCGCAATGTGAAGATTTCGCGATTCGCGGGCGTAGTACAGGAGTTCGCAGGTATAGAAAAGGTCGTACTGTCCGAGAAAGAGGCTTTTCGGACGCTGGGAACCCTTGATGACCGTGGCGACACGTCCGGCGTCGCGCGTCAGCCATGCCGCGATGCGGGATGTGTTGAAGGTCGGCGCGTGGCGCAAAACGATCGCTTGCGTCTTCAGGATCACAAGGCCAGCCCCTGCGAACGCAAGGTGAATGAAACGATGCCGAATGTCACACCGTAGTAAATCAGCAGGGCAAAAATGTCATTCGATGAAGTGACAAAGGGGCCGGAAGCCACCGCCGGATCGATATTCAGGCGGTTCAAGGTGATTGGGACGAAGGCGCCGAACAGGGCGGCGAATACCATGGCGCAGAACAGGGAGAGACCCACGATACAGCCCAGGAAGGCCGGTGTGAACAGTTCCTGTCCGGCCGGTGTATGAACAACGAGGAAACCCGCCCAGACGGCAATGACCGACCCGCATATGACACCCATGATCATCGCGGTGAGGACTTCGCGCAATAGAATCCGGGCCAGGCCCGTCCCTTGCAGCGTGCCCAGCGCGATGCTCCGGATAATCAGGGTCGATGATTGAATGCCCGTGTTGCCGCCCATTGCCATCACGATCGGCACGAAGAAGCTCAGGACCAGGACCGCCTCCAGGTTGTCGATGAACTCCTTGAAGATAAAACTGGTGACAAAACCTGTCGCCAGGGTGATCAGCAGCCAAGGGAGGCGTACGCGGCAAGCCTGGAACGGCGTGCCCAGGGACAGTTCCGAGTGGTCGGAACCGGCCAGACGGAAGATATCCTCCGATGCCTCCTCTTCCATGACGTCCATCACGTCATCGACCGTTATGCGGCCGACCAGACGGCCGTCACCGTCGACCACCGGCATGGCGGTCAGATCGTACTTGGCCATGGTCTTCGCCACTTCCTCCTGGTCGGTGTCCGTATGAACAGAGAGGGCATCGTGATGTGCGATATCCGCCAGCTTGCGCGAACGATCCTTCTCCTTGAGCAGTTCCCAGAGCCCCATCACGCCAACCAGTCGATGATTCTTGTCCACGACATAGGCGTTGTAGAAGGGCTCGTCTTCATCCAGATAAGCGATGCGCTCTATGGCCTCGGAAACCGTGAGGTCGCTGTTCAGGGCGACCAGATGCGGTGTCATGATCCCACCGGCCGTATCCTCGCCATACCGGAGCAATTCGCGCACCTCGCTGGATTCGGGCGCCTCCATGGCTTTGAGAATCTTCTCGGATCGCTCGGCGGATAGGTCGCCGAGCAGGTCGGCGGCGTCGTCGGGTTCCATTTCCTCGACGATGTCCGACGCCTCATGGCTGGGCAGGGTCTCGATGATGTCCGCGCCGACGTGGGATTCGAGCTCCGCCATGACGTCGGGCTTGAGCTCCTCGTCCACTATTTCGAAGAGCGTCGGACGAAGCTCGTCGGATACGGCGCTGATAATCTCCGCGAGGTCGGCCGGATGCTGGCCGATCATCATGCTGCGCGCCTCTTCCCATTCCCGGCGTTCGGCCAGGTCGAGAATCAGGTCTTTAAGGATGGTCAAGTCGGCAGACATGGGGCTACTCGTGATCCGGGGTCATACTCGACGGGTCCAGTTTCGTTTCCTTCGCGATCCACGCTTCCAGCTTGTCCAGCAGGGTGGGGCGGTTGTCGACGTCTTCATCGCCGGGATACACCGCGCCTCCCGATATGATCAGTTTCATGGCGTCGGACACGCTGATTGGAAGCACAACCAAATCAGTGCGTGGCGCAAAGATCATAAGGCCCGAGGTTGGATTGGGCGTTGTCGGAATGAACAGGGCGGCGAAATCCGTTTCCGGTCCGTCATGGGGCAGCTTCCGGGCAAATCCGGATGGAACAGAAGAGGTTACAAAGGCGACGGAATAGAGTCCCTTGCGCGGATACTCGACCAGCACCACCTCCTTGAACATGGTCTGGCGCTGGGAGAATATCGTCTCGCTGATATGGCGAATCTGGATATAGATCTTGTTGAATACCGGGATCCGCACGAGCAGTTTCTCGCCCAGCCGGTAGAGATGGCGTCCGAAATAACTTCGCACAAAAAAGCCGATCAGGAAAAGAGCGATGACAACAAGCAGAACGGAGATAACCTGACCCAGGATGAATTTCACGGTTCCGTCCCGAATCGCTTCCGGAAAGAGCCGGAACAGGAGATCAGTGATAAACCGGGTGAGCGCATTGTCCGCCACCAGCTTGATCAGAAAATGGATGATGAATCCGGTGATCACGATTGGCGCAATCAGCACCAATCCGACCACGATATTGTTTCTAAATGATCTCGAAAACCGCGCGCCGCGTTTCATGTGTCACCTCGGGCGATGTTGCTGGATAAACAGGTATCATACGGCATCCCGTAAATCAAAGTGAATCCCCGTTCCGCTCCACGGCGGCGTCACGCGCCAAGTTGATGACGCAACGACGCGTCGATATCCGGAAACTGGAAAGTGAAACCGGCCTCCGTCAATCGAGCCGGCAGGACGCGCTGACTGGCCAGCAGCATGGCGTCAGCCAGTTCTCCAAATGCGAGGCGTGCCGC
>CAYRPR010000191.1:0-5318 GCA_964425945.1 uncultured Verrucomicrobiota bacterium
GCACGAATCGTTCGGGACGAATGGGCGGCTCACGGAGATGCAATCCGCGATCGGTCGCGTCCAGTTGCGCAAGCTGGCGGATTGGATCGCCCTGCGTCGGCGCAACGCGGCGATTCTCGAGCAGGTCTTCCGCGACCTGCCCGCCGTGCGCCTGACGGTTCCGCCCGAACACGTGCGGCATGCGTATTACAAATACTATGCGTTTGTCGAACCGGAGCGGCTCAAGAAGGGGTGGGACCGGGACCGGATCCTGCGCGAAGCGGCCGGACGGGGTATTCCCTGTTTCAGCGGATCCTGCCCGGAGATTTACATGGAGCAGGCGTTCCGGCGCCGGAACCTCGCCCCGGCCGCGCGATATCCGGTTGCCCGGCGTCTGGGCGAGACCAGCTTGATGTTCATGGTGCATCCGACGTTGACGGAAGAGGACATGCGCCGCGTGGGAGACGGCATTCGCGCGATACTGCGCGAGGCCACGGAATCGTGATATGAGCATGAATTCCAGACGGATCAATTGGCGTCGCTTCGCGAATCCTAATTTCTATTTCATGATCCTCTCGGACGCCGCGCTCTTCGCCCTCGCGCTCTACGTGGCGTATCTGATCCGTTTTGAGGGGCATCTGCGTCCGCTGCACATCGAACAGTTGAAGACGCTCCTGCCCTTCATCATTCCCCTGCAACTGGTCGTCTTCACGGGGTTTGGGCGGTATCGCGGGATGTGGCGCTACACCGGCCTGCATGAAATCACGCGCCTGTTCCAGGCGACGATGCTGAGCATGATGATCGTCATCGCGTGGTTGGTCATCTGGCAGCGATTCGGGGCCTATTCGCGATCCGTCATGCTGATGTCCGGCATCCTGACGTTTCTCTTCACGGGCGCCTTGCGCGTGGCGATCCGCATCCGGTTCGCGCGCCGCGCACGCAATGGCGAGTCCGGGGTGCGCTGGCTGCCGTGGCGCCGGTCGCCCACCGCCACGCGCGTGGCGATCATCGGGGCCGGCGACGCGGGCGAGGCGCTGGCGCGGGATATCCTCTACCGCATGTCCGCTACGCACGAAATCGTTCGATTCCTGGATGATGATCCCCTGAAGATCGGGCGGACTCTGCACGGCATCCCGGTGCATGGGCCGATTGACGATCTGTCCGCCATCATCGCCACCTATCAGGTTAACGAGGTCCTGATCGCCATCCCCTCGGCGGATGGCGAACAGATGCGCCGCATCGTTCAGGCCTGCGAGGAAAGCGGCGTATCGTTCAAGACCTTGCCGAGCATCGACGAGATCATCGATGGACGCGTCACGATCCAGTCGCTGCGCGAGGTGGATTACCAGGACCTGCTGGGGCGGAGTCCCGTGGACCTGGATACGGCCGGCATCGCCGATTATCTCCGCCAGGAGGTTGTCCTCGTAACCGGCGCGGGCGGATCCATCGGATCCGAATTATGCCGGCAGATTCTGCGCTACAATCCCGCGCAACTGATCCTGCTGGATGCCAGCGAGTTCAACCTGTACCGGATCGAAACCGAACTCACGCATCAATTGGCGTTTGATCGGTATGTGCCGGTACTTGGCCGCGTGCAGGACGCGGCGCTGATTCGCCATGTGCTGGCGCGCCATCGTCCTTCGGTGATTTTCCACGCCGCGGCCTGCAAACACGTTCCGATTCTGGAAGCCAGCCCGTGGGAGGCGGTTTTTAACAATGTGGCCGGCAGTCAGGTCGTCATGGATGAAGCCGCGGAGGCCGGCGTCGCGCGATTTGTGCTGGTGTCCACGGACAAGGCCGTGCGTCCGACCAACGTCATGGGCGCCAGCAAACGCGTGGCGGAGCAGCTCCTGCTGTCGCGCGCGCCGTCCGGGACCAAGTACATGGCCGTGCGATTCGGCAATGTGGTGGGCTCGTCGGGTTCCGTCATCCCGCTTTTCCACGAGCAGATTCGTCGCGGCGGCCCGGTTACCGTCACGCATCCGGACATCACGCGGTATTTCATGACGATTCCGGAAGCGGCCCAGTTGATTCTTCAGGCGGGCGGCATGGGGGAGGGCGGCGAAATCTTCGTGCTGGATATGGGCAAACAGGTGCGCATTCTGGACATGGCGCGCGATCTGATCCGTCTCGCCGGCAAGGAGGCGGACCGGGATATCGCCATCCGCATCATCGGATTGCGTCCCGGCGAGAAGATGCGCGAGGAATTATGGACCGGTGATGAGGAGGTGCAGCCGACCCGTCACGCCAAGATCCATCGTATCCTGTCGCGCAACGGTCCGGCTGGCGGATTTCCCGATCATCTGGCGCGTTTGAAGGACGCGGCCGGAGGGCATGACGCCGACGCGATCCGCCGCGCCTTGGCGGACTTGGTTCCGGAATACGGCGGGAACACGCCTTCATCAGCGGGGCGCGCCTGAGATGCCGGTTGCCCGTTCAGCGCGTATCGATCGTTTCGTTTTCGCGGGCTGGACCGTCCTGATCATCATCGGGCAGTGGATCCTTCCGTTTGAATCGAGTGGGCTTCAGTGGATGGCGGCGCTGTGGATGTGGATCGGGATCGGGGTCGTACGCCGTCCGGCCTGCCTGCCGTTTCTGCTCATGACCCTCCCGGTATTCATGTGCGAGATACATCGCTCGTGGGCTTGGGCGCAGGTGGCGATGACCTGGTGCCTGCTGTTGAGGGTGATCGTCGAGGACCGGCCGACGCGTCGTGAATGGATCGCGTTGTTGATCATCGGAGCCGTCGTGGGATTCCTGTCCTGGCCGTTGAACCATGCCGATCGATTCGCCGATCTGGCCCGGTTCACCGCCGCGCAGAAATGGCATCAGTGGTTCCATCCGCAGGCGGCGTGGGCGATCTTTCCGTTCCGGCAGACCGCGGACCGCGTATTGATCGCGTGGCTGTGCGCGTTGCTTCTGGGGCGCAAGGAGTACTTCTGCACCCGGCGGCTGGCCGGCGCGTTTGTCTTCGCCGCCGTCATGACCTTGCTCGCCAACTATGCCTCCACGCTGATCCCCTGGCATGAGGCGCATCGTTTTCTGGGTACCAGCAATTTTGGCGCGTTCAAGGGGCGGCTGATGCATGGCGCCGGATATAACCAGCATTACCTGTCCATTATCGTCACCCTGGCGCTGCCCTGGTTCTTCCTGCCACTGACCCGGAACTACCTGGCCCGGACGATCGGGTGGATCGGTTTGCTGCTCCCGCTCGTGCTGTTGCAGCAGATCGCCTTCCGTCTGGCCGTGATCGCGATGCTGGTGCTGGCCGTTGCGATGGTATTGCCTGCGCTGTTCAGCCGCGCGGGACGAAGGAAGCTGGCCCGGCATTACCGGTTCAAGGCGGGCGAGGGGCGCCGCGTGATCGTCATCCTGTTGCTGAGCCTGGCCGTTACGGCGGGGTGGGCCCTGCGTCTTGGGATCGCCAACGAACTGTCGTTGCTTAAGCTCCAGCTCCAGTACACCTATACGAGGACGACGCCGGAAGAATGGCGCGAGAAGGGCCGGGAATTGCTCGAATCCGATCATGTGTCGGAACAACGCAAGAAACGGATCGAGTCGAAGATGAAGAAGCGGGCCCGCAAGATGGCGGCCGCCGAGGAGACGGAGCGGGAGGCCTCGGCGGAATCCGCGCCGCCGGAAGCCGAAACCGACGGACTCGGCGATCGACTGGAACAGGTGGATGCCTTTCGCATGCACATGTGGCGTCTGGCATGGAGTCATTCGCGGGCGCATCACTGGTGGCGCGGCGCCGGTGCGGGCACATGGGCGCCGTTTCATCGGGCGTACCCGCGCGCGTATCGGATCTACTACGCGCATACCCATAATACCTATGTCGATTTGCTCTTCGAATACGGCATCATCCCCATGGCATGTGTGTTTCTGGCCGTCCTCGTCGGATTGATCCGGTTGGCCTGCGGATATGTGCAGGGGGGGCGCATCTGGCTGTTCTATTTCGCCGGCGCCGGCGTACTGGCCATGGGCCAGCACCTCTTCTATGCCTTCACCACGCAAGTGGCTCTGATCCCCGGTATCCTCTTGATATTTCGCGCCTTGCGATCGGGCGCCCGCCGCCCCTGATTTTAGTGTTTACAGTGGAATGGGCCGAGGGTATGGTGTCACCGTTGAATTATCCGGTCCAAACGTATTCATTTTGGGCGCAACAACCCCGCGAATCGTATGAAAACGACACACTCAACAATTCGTAGTCTGTTCCTGGCCTTGCCGTTTCTGATGTTCTCTGTGGCCGGCGTACGGGCGCAGTACGTGGATGCCACGGATCCCCGGCTGGTCTATCTGGGCGCGTGGTTGGAGGCGGGGACGTCGATGGTCACGCTCTACCCCGGTAGCCAGGTGCGGATCCGTTTGGAGGGACAGGCGACGCTGGATATCCAGAATCTGTCCGAGGCGTGCAAGCTCAAGGTCCGGCCCCGCGGTTCCAATGGCGGTACCGTGCGAACAATCAATCAGAACATCGTACTCAGTGCGCCGGGCGGGCCGGAAGAGTTTGAGATCAATTACATGGCCTATGACAGCGGGCGGGCGTGGGGCACCGGCACGCCTCGCTTTCAATTGCATGGCTTGACCTTGAGCGGCGGGTCCACCTTGCTCCAGGCCACCGACGCGCCGGGCGTCTTCTTCCTCGATTTCACCGGGGACTCCATCACGCATGCCGTGCGTGTGTTGTCGAGCACCGGCGGCGGGCTGCAATCGATGGACGGAACGCTGAGTTTCGGTTATCTGCTCTCGCGCATGAAGAACGGCCCGTACCGCGTGCGCGGGCATTCGGGGGAATCCCTGACCACGTTCTGGGAGAAGATCGGTTTCTTCGCGAAAGGTGTTCCACTTCCGGCCGACCCACAGCCGAACTTCCTGTTCTTCAACATCGGCGCCAACAATCTGTCGTGGAACAATTCCGACTTTCAGCGCCGAATGGAGGACGCCTTACAGGAAGCGCGCATCCGCATGCCGAACTCCTATATTGTTGTTTTGAACTTCTTCAATCAGAATCCCAGCCGAACCAGCCCGATCAACTCGGCGATCAACCGCAAGGCGAAAGGCAAGGCACACCTCTTCAACGCCCAACCCAGCCTGAAAGGGCGGTTCACGGACGGCATTCATCCGACCTCCGCCGCGCACGCGGATCTGGCGGTCGCCCTGCGCAATCATCTGCGGCATCAGCCGGTGACGGGTGATTTCGACGGGGACGGCGTGCTCGATCCCGCCACATACTGGCACATGTCGGGGAATTGGACTAGCTGGAGGTCCGACGCCGGGGCGGGGAGCGTCTCGTACCTAGGCGTCGCGCGCACCCAGGCCTTGGCCGCCGATTTTGACGG
>CAYRPR010000192.1:0-5278 GCA_964425945.1 uncultured Verrucomicrobiota bacterium
GCAAGAATCTCCTCGTCCGATTCGGCGTGGCGGATGGACGAATCGCCCACGCGGACAATCAGATCGCCCTCGAACATCAATCCGATGCCGCTGTCGGCCGGGATGACCGCTCCGTCACGCAGTAACATGCCGTCCAGCAGGATGCCCCATACCGGATGATTCACGCCGAAGCGCGCCTGTACAGCCGGATGGGTCAGCGCGGCCTTGTATCCTTTCGCCGGGCCGAGCACGGTCATCAACGCATCCACGTAGTGGGCGCGGGTCCGCAACGCCTCATTCACATCCGCGGGTAATCGTTCCGGAGACAACGGCGCGCCGTCGAGATGTTGACGGGCCAGCGCAAGGCCGAGTGGCTCTTCCTCCCCGGCGACCGCCAGCGCGATGCCGGCGATCAGCAGGGGCAGGATTCGTCTTGATGCAATGGACAGGCTCATACGGGCAAGTATTACGGGTGTTACCGGGCCCTGGCAAGTTGCCGGTTGCGCGGAAATCTCCCGAGGCGTATAGTTGAAGAGGTCGTGGGAGCGGTCCTCGGCCGCACAGAATAGAGAGTAGGGGGGTGGAAGTATGGCAGAGATGCTCACGGTCCGCGATATCATGACCAAAACGCCGGTCACCTTGAAGCCGGAGATGACCATTGAACAGGCCATCGATGTGCTGTTGAAAAACAAGATTTCCGGCGCGACGGTGGTCGACGATCAGAAGCAGGTTGTCGGCGTGCTGTCCGAGAAGGATTGCCTGCGCGTGTTCGCCAACGGCGCGTTCAACATGCTGCCGGGCGCGCATGTGTCGGAATACATGTCGCGCGAAGTCATGACCATCTCGCCGGACGCGGACCTGTTTACCGTGGCCGGATTGTTCATCGCTCAGCCGTTCCGTCGTCTGCCCGTGATCGAGAACGGCCACCTGATCGGCCAGGTCAGCCGCCGCGACGTGCTCGCCGGCAGCCGCAAGATATGGGAATCGTCCACGATCAAGAAGGAGTGGACGGATTCGAAGTATCTCACCGACGAGATCAAGGCCAAGCTGGAATCCCGCCGGTCCTGACCATCTTTTGTTCGTCCTCCTCCTCGTACTCGTTCTCGATCCGTCGACGATGAGGAGGAGCACGAGGACGACGACGATGAGATGCGGTCCCCCTCCGCTGAAAGCCCGCCCCCTGTGCAAAAACCGTTGCGGCCCTCCCGCCATTTGTGTATCTATGTGGGCTTCAACCGCAATTCCACGCGGTTCACAGATCCTGTGGACGAATGATAAACGGAGTCGATTGAACGCATGAAAGACATTGCCATCTCCAACGTCAGAAACTTCGCCTTATTGGGACATACCGGAAGCGGAAAAACCACCTTGCTGGACGCCATCCTCTTCAAACTCGGCGCCAACGAGCGCCAGGGCTCTCCGGACAACGGAAGCAGTGCCGCGGATTGGACCGACGAGGAAAAGGCGCGCAAGATTTCCATGTGGGCCAAGTCGTTTGACCTGGTCTATACGAGCAAGGCCGGCCGCAAGATGGAACTGGTCGCCTATGACACGCCGGGCTACGTGGATTTCCACGGCCAGGTCCTGTCCGCCACGGCCGTCGCCGATGCCGGCGTCATCGTGGTGGATGCGACGGCCGGCATTCAGGTCGGAACCCATCGCGTCTGGAAACGGTGCGAGTCGTTGAATATTCCCCGCGCGGTGGTGATCACCGGCATCGACAAGGACAACGCCGATTTCGCCGGTACGCTGGCGGCGGTTCAACAGGCCTGGGGCAGCAAGTGCGTGCCGATGGTGATTCCCGCGGGCGACCGCTCGAACGTCGTCGACGTGCTCGCGACCAAAGAGTTTCCCGCGGATGTCGCCGAAGAGGCCAAAGCCACCAAGACCAGCCTGGTGGAATTCGCGGCGGAGACGGACGACGCGCTGATTGAAAAATATCTCGGCGGGGAAAACCTGTCCGCGGAGGAAATCGCCGCCGGCCTGCACGGCGCGGTGCATGACGGCAACCTGATCCCGGTATTCGCGGTATCCGGCAGGAAGATGACCGGCATCGAGGAACTGCTGGAAGGCATCACCCTGCTGCTGCCCGCGCCGAACGAGCGCGAGGTCAAGGACGGCCGGGGCGAGGTCGTGGACGTCGAGCCCGCCTCGCCGTTCTCCGGTTTTGTCTGGCGCGCGATCAACGATCCCTTCGTCGGCCAACTGTCCCTCGTGCGCGTCTACAGCGGCACGCTGAAGGCCAACCAGGAGGTGTTTAACTCAGCCAAGGAGCAGAAGGAACGTATCGGCCACATCTTCATCGTCAACGGCAAGAAGCAGGAGGAAATCGATACGGCCCATGCGGGCGACGTGATCGCCATCCCCAAACTGAAACACACCGCGCTGAACGATACCCTGTGCGCGATGGGCCGGAAAATCGCCTATCCGCCCATCGCGTTTCCGAGTCCCGTCACCGCCTACGCCGTCGCCGCCAAGGTGCAGGGCGAGGAGGACAAGCTCGCCAACGCCTTGCATCGCGTCGCCGAGGACGACCCGACGATTCACGTGGAGCGCAACAGCGAGACGCACGAGATGATCCTGTCCGGTCTCGGCGATCAACAGCTTGACGCCGCCGTGGAGCGCATGAAATCCCGTAACAATGTGGATGTCGTATTGACCACGCCCAGGGTGGCCTACCGGGAGACCATCACGGGGCAGGGCGAAGGCCATTACAAGCACAAGAAACAATCCGGCGGCCGCGGTCAGTACGGCGAGGTGTATCTGCGCGTACAACCGCGCGATCCGGGCGACGAGGAATGGTTCGTGGACGCGATCGTCGGCGGCGTGATTCCCGGCAACTTCATGCCCGCCGTGCAGAAGGGGCTCCTGGAAGGTCTCCAGCGCGGCGCCGTGGCCGGGTACCCGGTCATGAACGTCAAGATTTCCGTGTACGATGGATCGTATCACGATGTCGATTCCTCCGAAATCGCATTCAAGATCGCCGGCTCCCGCGCGTTGACCGACGGCATGAGCAAGGCCCGGCCCGTCCTGCTCGAGCCGATCATGAAAGTGAAGGTCATGATTCCCGACCAGTTCATGGGCGACATCACGGGCGATCTCAACCACAAGCGGGGCCGCATCATGGGCGTGGACAGCGAGGACGGCATGCAGGTCATTACCGCCGAGATTCCGCAGGCCGAGATGTTCAAGTATTCGTCGGAGTTGCGGAGCATGACGGGCGGGCGCGGTTCCTTCGAGATGGAGTTTGCGCGCTACGAGGTCGTGCCGGGCAATATCGCCCAGAAGGTCGTCGCGGAAGCCCAGAAACACAAGCAGGAAGAAGAATAACGGCAGTGCCGAATTTCGGGCGGTCCTTGAGCGGAATTAACATTCGGCATTCATCAATCATCATTTGGAATGGCTCATGAGCGGTCACAGTAAATGGTCAACCATCAAGCATAAGAAAGCCGCGGCGGACGCGAAGCGCGGCAAGATCTTCAGCAAGATCGCCAAGGAGCTGATGATCGCCGCGCGCTCGGGCGGCGGCGATCCCTCGGGCAACATCACGTTGCGCGCGATCATCCAGAAGGCGCGCGGCGTCAACATGCCCGCCGACAACATCGATCGCGCGATCAAGAAGGGCACCGGCGAACTCGCGGCCGATGCGCTGGAAGAGGTGATGTACGAGGGCTACGCGCCGGGCGGCGTGGCCGTGATCGTCGAGGTCGTGACCGATAACCGGAACCGATCCGCGTCCGAGGTGCGCCACGTGTTCACCCGGTACAGCGGCAGCCTGGCCGGGCAGGGCAGTGTGCTCCGCAACTTCTCGCGCAAGGGCGTCATCGTCGTCGACGCCTCCGCGATTGAGGAGGATAAGCTGATGGAACTGGCCATCGAAGCCGGCGCCGAGGATATGACGCCCGAGGACGGCGCGTACGAGATTGTCACCGGCCCAGCGGATTACGGCGCCGTTCTCGACGCGCTGGGGAAGGCCGGTATTGAAACCGTGCGCTCGGAACTGACGTTGCTGCCCGACGCGTTCATCCCCGTGACCGACGCCGGCCAGGCCAAATCCCTGATCCAATTCGTCGAGGCGCTTGAGGATCTCGACGACGTGCAGAACGTGTACACCAATTTTGATGTGGACGACGAACTGCTGGCCGCCATTTCAGAAAAATAAATCCGACATGGGAAATCCGAAGCACGAAACCCGAAATTCGAAACAAATTCGAATAACCGAATGTTTCAAACTATTTCTTTTCTCGTTTGTTTCGTATTTCGATATTCGAATTTCGAATTTTCATCAACCGGGAGTTGATCGTGCCCCCTGCGCATAGAGTGCTGGGCATCGACACGTCCCTCCGCTCCACCGGTGTGGCCGTGATCGAACAGCGCGGCTCCTCGTTTCAGGTGCGCGCGTCCGGAATCATCAGGAATCCCGCAACACGTCCGCACACGGCTTGTCTGGCCCATCTGTTTGAATCCGTACGCGCGTTGATCGACGAGGAGAAACCCGGGGAGGTCGCGATTGAGGATGTGTTTTTCGCGAAGAACGCGCGGACGGCGATGGTGCTGGGGCAGGCGCGCGGCGCCGTCCTGGCTGCCTGCTCGTTGGCGGGCGTGCCGGTGTACGAGTACGCGCCGCGCCGCGTCAAACAGGCCGTCGTCGGATTCGGTGGCGCGCACAAGGATCAAGTCGGCAAGATGGTCTCCTCGATGCTCGGCCTGAAGGAACTTCCGCCCAACGACATTTCGGACGCCATGGCCCTCGCCATCTGCCATCTGCACCAGCTCCGCGGCCCCGCCCGCGGCGAGCCGATCTGACCGGGCGCCACCCGCAAGGCCTGCCTTGGAGCGCGCCCCGCACGTGCGGGGCGCTTTCACTATGCGCTTGAAGGGGCAAGGAAGGGCAAGGGACAGAGAAACAATGGCTAACGGTCGCCGTGCGTACCTTGCGCCTGAAGGGGTTACGTCAAGTAGTCTGTCCCTTTGGCATTGTGTGTGTTCCGTGGGAAGGCGGCGCCGGGGCGCCACACTCCAAGGCGCTTCGCTCACAAAGACGGAGCGAGGGACAGAGAAACAGTGGCTTGTTGAATAATCACCGGCCCGATGACCGGCACTATTTTCCCGCCCTCGTCATTGTTTGGTTCTTACATCCATTATGACGATCGTCACGTTGGATGTAATAGTCCGGTTGAATGGCCTAGCCTCGGATCGTCACTGTCCCAGCGACCGGCCGTTGTGGCGGGGGCCGAGGTCGAGCAGGAAGGGGATCGCCTTCTTCGCCCAATCGGCGGGGGACGGGTACCTCTCCGAT
>CAYRPR010000193.1:0-5271 GCA_964425945.1 uncultured Verrucomicrobiota bacterium
ACGGCCCACCACCATGCACGAACCCGGAATAATGCGACGCGTGGTTCTGGCCCTCCTCCTGATCCTGGCGGTGTTTGCCGTCTATCAACCCGCCTTGACCGGACATCTCATCTGGGATGACCACGAATATGTGACGGAAAACGATGCGCTGCGGTCCGAAGATGGACTACGCCGCATCTGGCTGGAACCCCGCTCCCGGCCGCAGTATGCCCCGATAACGCACACCACATTCCGGATTCAGAACCAGATTCATGGTCCGAATCCGATACCCTATCATGTCGTCAATGTGCTGCTGCACGCGCTGAACGCGATCCTGCTGTATGCCCTGCTCCGCTATCTGCGCGTGCCGGGCGCGTGGCTGGGTGCGGCCCTGTTCGCGTTCCACCCGATTCAGGTCGAATCGGTCGCGTGGATCGCCCAGCGCAGGAATGTGTTGTCCGGCTTCTTCTACTTCTCCACCTTGCTGGCGTTCTGTCGTTACTTCCGCCTGGCGGATCGCCCCGATCCCGACGCGCGGCCCGCACCGACGTACGGGTCTTGGCTCTGGTATCTCGGCGGCGTCATTCTGTTCTTCGCCGCGTTGTCCAGCATGATCGTTACCTGCACGCTTCCGGCGGCGCTCGCGCTGTTGATCTGGGGCAAGCGCGGGTGCTGGACCGCCCGGCAGTGGCTGGAGCTTGCGCCGCTTCTCGCGCTCGGCATCGCGGCGGGCCTGTTGGCCGTTTGGCCGGGAAATTCGACGGAACCGGAATGGAGCTTGTCTCTGGTTGAACGCGTGCTGGTGGCGGGACGGGCGCTCTGGTTCTACGTGTACAAGATTCTGCTCCCCATCCAGATGACCTTCATCTATCCGCGCTGGATGATTGATGTGTCGGTCTGGTGGGCCTGGCTGTTTCCGGCCGCCGCCATCGCCGTGGTCGCGGCGTTCTGGTTCCTGCGACATCGCTGGGGTCGCGGCCCCCTCACCGCCGCATTGTTCTATATTGGAACATTGCTTCCCGCCTTGGGCCTTGTCCGCGTCGATCCCACGCGCTTCTCGTACGTGGCCGATCATCTCCAGTATCACGCGGGCGCGGGGCTCCTGGCGCTGATCGCGGCCTTCATCGCACATCGGGTAAACGCGGTCGTGGCCGACATGTTCGTGAAGGAGCAGAAACTGACGCGATTCATCATGGGCGCGGTGGGTCTGGCCCTGCTGGTTCTGCTCGGCGCGGCGTCCTGGAAACAGGCGCATATCTATCAGAACGAAATCGCGCTGTGGCGCGACACCATCCGTAAGAATCCGGATGCGTGGCTCGCCCATAACCTGCTCGCGATGCGGCTCGACGAAGAAGGTCGCCACGAGGAGGCGGTCGTACATTTTGCCCACGCCATCGAATTACACCCCGATCTGCTGGACGTCCCGTTCAACAAGGCGGTTTCCCTGCAGGAAGACGGGCAGCCGGAAATGGCCGAAATCTACTACCGCCGGGTGCTGGACATGATGCCCCGGCATTATGATGCGAACCGGAATCTCGCCCAGATACTCTTCGATGCCGAGCGCGCGGACGAGGCGCGCATCCACCTGATCCGCTCATGGCGGATCCGGCCACAATCGACGGACTCGCTACTGCAGGCAGGCGTCGATCACTTTGAGCGGGGTTCATTCCATGCGGCGGAAGTATTCTTCGGTGAAGTCGCCCGCATCGCCCCCGATCGCCCGGAGATCCACTTCCGCCTGGGTCTGTCCATGAGCCGGCTGAAGCGGCCGGAAGCGGCCGCACGCCATTTCCAACAGGCTATACGGATACAACCGGACTACGCGGAGGCCTGGCATCAACTCGGACAGGCGCTCGAACAGTCACATAATGAACGGGATGCCGTTCGCTGTTATGAACGCGCCGTGCAGGTCAGGCCCGATTATCAACCCGCCCGCGATGACCTGAACCGCCTGCGAAGAACCGGGTCAGGTGGATAGAATCTCGATCACGCGCAGCAGGTGCGGGTTCAGTGTGTCCAGGTGCTTGACCGCTTTCTCGAGCGGGGTGTACGACAGGTCGCCGTTCTCCATGCCGACCATGACTCCCGCCCGGCCATCCTTCAAGGCCTCGACGGCGGCCAGACCCAACCGGCTGGCCAGCACACGATCCATGCAGGTGGGCCGTCCGCCGCGCTGGATATGTCCGAGGACGCTGACCCGCACGTCGTAATGCGGGTAATCCTGCTCAATCGTGCGGGCGATCGCATACGCGCCGCCGGCGTCATCGCCCTCGGCCACGATCATGATGCAGGACGACTTGTCCTGCCGACCGGCTTCAAATCGCTTCATCGTGTCGTGCACGTCGGTCCTCGTCTCCGGAATGAAGATCGCTTCCGCCCCCGAACCGATTCCGCTTCGCAGGGCAATCAGGCCGGCGTCCTTGCCCATCACTTCCACGATGAACATGCGGTTGTGGGATTCCGCCGTGTCGCGAATCTTGTCCACCGCCTCCACCACCGTATTGAGGGCCGTGTCGTAGCCGATCGTGAAATCCGTTCCGACGAGATCGTTGTCAATCGTACCCGGCAGGCCGATGATGGGGATATCGCACTCCGCCATCAGGTCGCAGACGCCTTTAAACGTGCCGTCGCCGCCGATGGCGATGATGCCTTCGATCTTTCGCTCCCGCAGATGCCGGATCGCTTGAGCCCGGCCTTCGACGGTGTGGAAGCGTTTGCTCCGCGCCGTTTTCAGGATCGTACCGCCGCGCTGGACGATATTCGACACGTCCCTGGGTCCGACCGGAACGAAGTGACCGTCGATCATGCCCTCGTATCCGTTCATGATCCCGAAGACTTCGAGCTGATGATACGTCGCCGTGCGAACGACGGCGCGGATGCAAGCGTTCATGCCGGGCGAATCTCCTCCCGACGTAAATACGGCTAGGCGTTTCATGTTTGCCACTCCATGACTATTGAGGTTTCGACGGATTGTGCGATGCGACCCGCCGCACGTAAACACCGAAATTTCGACCGGCCGTTCTTGACGTCAACTCCGCCGTATGTTTCGGTATGGGCATACGGGCGGAATCATCCACACGGAGGAACGACCATGAAGAGATGGATCGCGGGGTTATTGACCGTTTTTGTCGTAACGCAGACGCAGGCGCAGTTGGCGGGACTGCCGATCGCCACCGACGGCACCCCCAAACGGGCCGGCGCCATGGCCGTCTCGGGCGGCCTCGTCCTGGGAGACGACTTCAACCTCTATGGCGGCCGCTTCACGCTCAACCCCATCGAGCCGTTGGCCCTGTTCGGGGATCTCGGCATTGTGGATCCGGATAACGGCGACAGCGAGATCGGCTTTCAAGTCGGCGGTATGTTCTCGTTGCCGCCCATTGAGAACTTCCCTCTCCAGCTCGCCCTGCGCGGCGCGCTAGGCTATGTGAGTTTCGATGAGGGCGCGGCCGACATCGATCTGTGGACATTGATGGGCGGTGTTGTGGCCAGCCACGCCGTGAACGACCTGCTCAGCGTGTACGGCATACTGGGCTTCAACCATTCCCGAGCCAAGGCCAAGGTGTTCGGCAGCAGTGACACCGAAAGCGAGACCGATCCGGCCGTGGGCGTCGGCGTCCTGTTGAGAGCCATGCCGCAACTGTCCTTCTATGGGGAGTTGGTGCACATCGACGACCTGTGGGTCGGGCTTGGCGCTCGCTGGGATATCTAAATCGACTGACGACGCGTCTTTCGCAAATAGACCGGCATCGCCCGGTCACGATATTCGGCCGGGATGCCATCCGCCCCGAACAGGCGATCCCAGGTCCGCTCGAAACAATGGGCCATGTCATCATCCGCCGCGCTGATTTGAAGCGCGCGCTGGTAGAAGGAGCGAGGCCGCCTGCGGATCTGCGCCGCTGTGACCGCAAAATGTCCACTGGGATAAAACGTGACTTGATCGGGAGCCGGCTCATCCCATAGGGCGCGCCAGAACCGATCCATGGCCAGCGGCCGCCGCTCCGTATTCCTGCTCCAGTTCTGAAACAACAGGCTCCCCGTCGCGTCATCCCGGTCGATGATAAATCCCATCCAGAGAAACCCGTTCACGGCCAGCTTATGGAACGCCAGTTGATGCATGGTCCTGTGGAAGCTCGGCACGTGATCGAACGGCTTCCCCTGGGCGAACACCGTCACGTCCGCCAGTTGATCATACCGCTCGACGATATGATGCAGATAGGTATGCGCCTCGCGACCGACATTGGGCAACGGGGATACATCCTGGTTCATCCGCCGCCACAGCGCGGGCTCGTCCCGGCCCTTGTTATAGACCGTGACGCGAAATCGCTTCGGCACCCGCCGGACCCATTGCAGGTCCTCGTGATACCGTGCCACAACCAGTTCGAGTGTTTCCATCATTCACTTCCCCGCTTCCCGCGAATATGCCATACTGGACGGCGGACATGAAATGGATTCTATGCGCCGCGCTGTCCTGCGTCCTGCTCGCGCCTTCAGCGGGCCGGACCGAATCATTGTCCACGTCCGACTTCCTCGACGACCCCTTCGCTCAGGCCCTCTATACCTTCACGGGCGAAACGTCGTTCTCGGACGACGCCACCCCGGGCCGGGTCCGGATGCACGAAACGGATACGAGCATCCTTCTCCCATTATGGGAAAGCGCATCCCACATGGCCCTTGCGGGCCCATCGGTCAAATGGAACCGGTTCGAGTTCACGAATTCGGAATTGGAGAACGAGGATCTCTTTGGCATCGCGCTTCCCCTCGCCTATCTGTACGAGAGTTCCGCGCCGTGGACGGCATGGATTCAGTTGTCGCCCGGTCTGTACGGGGACATGCGCCGCGCGCGCGACGATGATTTCAGGGTGCAGTTCCTCGGCCTGGCCATGTATCAATGGTCGCCGCGTTTGAACCTGTCACTCGGCGGGGCGTATGACAGCGCATTCGGGGAAGACCGCTTGTATCCCATGGGCGGCCTGATCTGGCGCGCCGGCGAGCAGTGGCTCGTCAATCTCGTGCTGCCTTTTGCGTCTGTCTGGTGGAAACCCGCTCGCGATTGGGCCTTGTACGCCGACGCCCGGCCCGCCGGCGACACATGGAAGGTGCGCGGCGATGCGGAGGACGACCGGCTGGAGTTCACGCTGGAAACCTGGAGACTGGGCGCCGGTGCCGAGTATCACATGGGGAAAAGCGGATGGGCTCATATCGGAGCCGGAGCCGATAGGGGACGCCGATATGAATTCACACGCAGGAACGAACGCTTTCTTAAGACCTACGGTGGTGGCGGCTGGTTTGTTT
>CAYRPR010000194.1:0-5269 GCA_964425945.1 uncultured Verrucomicrobiota bacterium
CATATTCAGCATGCTCCTGTTCCGCTCTGAAAACTGGGGCCATGTGCGCCAGATGGGGCAGGCCCTGTTCAGCGGATTCAATGTCCTGCCGGAATTTTTCCCGCTGTTGAAGTGGTATCTGATTTTCTGGGTGCCGTTCCGCCTGTACGAGATCTGGCAGTTCCGGCATGACGATCCGCTGGTCGTGATGAAGCAGAAGGGCTGGGTGCGTTTCGCGGTCTATCTCGGGATTGCGTTCTGGGGGTACCTGATCTATATCTTTTCGGCAAGTGTTCCCGTCGCAGAGGAGTTCATCTATTTTCAATTCTAGTCAGATTCGCGTTCTCGGACGCCTGTTTACCGCCCGGCAGGTGCGCTTCCTGTCCAGTGCGGGCGCGCTGATTGCGATCCCGCTGTTTCTACTTGATCGCGCGCATCTGCTGGTGCTGGCGGTCGTGTGGGCGGCTATCTGGGGCGCGACGTGGCTGTGGTTGCGTCCGTTCCGGCGCCATCTGTATATCCTCACCGTGTTGTTGCCGCTGACCGGTTTCGCGGGGGAAATGGTCTTCCGCTTCCGCTACTTTGGTTGGGACGGTTTCAGCTTCGATCATTACCGGCCCGCCAGCTACGGTCATCCGTGGTCCGGGTTCGAGTTCAGCCGGAACACGTACACGGGTTTGAAGGGGCGCCAGACGGTCGTCTTCAAGGGGAGTCCGTTTCGGGTCAATGACCGCGGATTTCGCGGCGCGGACTATTCCCTTGAGAAACCGGAGAACGTGTACCGGATCATTGTGACCGGCGCGTCCGTGCCGCTCGGATCGGGCGTCGCGGATGACGAGACGATGTTTGCCGTGCTGGAGCGCGCATTGAACGAAGCCCTCCCGGGGCATCGGGTTGAGGTTCTCAACTTGTCGCGCGGCGGCAGTTCGCTGGGCGCGATGGTGCATACCATTCGGCATGCGGGCCTGGCGTACCAGCCGGATCTGATTTTCGTGTTCATGGACGAGTTCGTTCTTCAGAGCCGGCCGTTCGACGAGCAGGCGCCGCGTGTGCGCAACCTGCATGTATCGACCATCCGGAAGATCATTGAGCCCCGGTACTCTTTCTTCTCGAGCCGCTTCTTCTTTTTCCGTGCCGTCCGGGTGCATACGAACGCCGTGGGGCGCCGGGTCCTCGAGTTCTTCTTCCCGCCGGATCGCAACAAGCTCGCGGTGCGCGAGCTGGCGCTGGCCCAGCACGCCTACCTCGTCGAGGGGGTGGAGCGGCTGAAGGACGTCGTGGGCGACCGGAAGGTGGCGTTGTACGTGTTGCGCCAGCAGGATACGGCCTGGCGTGACGAAATCGGGAAATCGTTTCGCGACGTGGTGGACGAGTTGGCGGAGCAGCACGGCATGTACACGTTGATCGCTCCCTCGGGATTGCTGGGCGGCTATCAGGAGTCGGAACTGGTGCTCTATCCCGGCGATCGTCATCCGAATGCCCTGGCGCATCGTTTGTATGGCGAGGGCTTGTTCCCGCAGGTTCTGGACATCGTCCGGAACGATCTGGGCCTACCGCATGAAAACGACTGATCCCGAGTCCGGGCACGGGGACCGGCGCCATCTGTTCGCGTCCGGCGCCCCGCGCAGTGGAACGACGCTGTTGCAGTTGGTGTTGTCCGCGCATCCGCGCATTACGATATCGCCCGAAACGCGGGTCATCGGCTGGTTGTTCCGTCTGCGCCGCGATCCGCGCGCGCCGCTGAGCGCGCGGGACCGGGATCTGTTGGCCCGCTGGATCCGGCAGGATAACAAACTGCGGGCGTGGCCGGGGGGCGGGGGGGAAGACATAGGCGCCGCGTTGCGCAACCGGTCGGACTGGACGGTTGAGTCCTTCCTGGATCAGCTCTTTGTTTCGTACGCTCATCGCACGGGCGGGGGCGCCGCCTGGCTCGGCAACAAGCGCGAGCTATTTCTGGCCGGCTACACGTCGTACACGCTGGACGTATTTCCCGAAGCGCGGTTTGTCGCCATCGTGCGCGATCCGCGCGACGTGGTTCGCTCCATCGTAAGCAATCTGCGGAGACGGGAAATCCAGGAGGCCGCGACGGTTTGCCACGTCATGGGCCGTCATATCGCCGATGTCCGCCGCCGATACCCGGACCGAATTCACGTGGTTCGCTACGAGGATCTGGTGCGGGCGCCCGAGGCGGAGTGCCGGGCCCTGTGCGCCTTTCTCGGTGAGGCGTATGATCCCCGCATGGTCACGTTCCACGAGATCAACCGCGACGGCGCGCTGTTGATCGGGTCCACGCGACATATTCATCCGCACACCACCGAGCCGTTCAATCCCGACCTGATCGGCCAGTGGGAGAAGAAAGCGTTCTTCTCGCCCGGGGAACTCCGAATGGTCGAATCGGTCGCGGGAGATTACCTCCGTCAATTCGGATACGAGCCGGTTACGGACGCGCGTCCCCCGCGCGGCTTGAGTGCCTGGAGGCGGGATTGGGCGTACTGCCGCCAACGGTACGGCCGCCAGATCCCGCGCGGCCCCATCCACGACGGATCAGAATCCCCGCCGGCGACGTGAGACCGCCTTGTAGATCCGCGCGCCGAACAGCGAGATGAGCAGGTTCGCATAGTTGCGCGCCTGACCCGGGCGGGTGCGGATCGACTGGATGAAACGCCGGCGCGCCGCCCGCATATCGCCACGGGAAACCTGGTGCGTGCCGATGTTCCGCAGCATGCGCGCCTTGGCCGCCGGATGGCGATCATACAGTTCCCCGTGCCGGGCGAGCACATACTCCAGCGCCTCGATGAGGCGCTCGGGCTTATCCTTGCTGATGACCAGCGAACGACTTTCCTCGTGTTTGTACATCCGGAACAAGGGCCGCGGAACAAAATCGAAGCGCCAGTTCTGCGCGACGCGGATCCACATCTCGATGTCGTCCCATCCGCCCCATAACGCGTCGGCCTCGTCAAAGAGCCCGGCTTGCTCAAACGCCTTCCGGCGCACCAGCGCATTGCTGCCGCCCTGCACCAGATTGCTGGTAAGCTGGTGTTCCAGCACCCATCCCCGTTTCCGGGGCATGATGATGCGGCATGCCCCGGACGGGAAATACAGTTCCAAGCCGCAGTACACGACGCCGAGATCGTCCGGTGCCGCCGAGCGGAACACCTCGAGCTGGGCCGCCAGCTTGTCCGGCATCCACTCGTCATCCGAATCGAGGAACGCGACGAACTCGCCGCGCGCGTTTCGAACGCCGGTATTGCGCGCGGGATTCAGGCCCCGGTTCTGTTCGTGTTTTACATAGCGGATGCGCGGGTCGCGGTACCCGCGCACGACATCTTCGGTGCGGTCGGTGGATCCGTCGTCGACGATGATGAGTTCCAGGTCGCGGAAGGTCTGATCCAGCGCGCTTTGAATGGCCTTGGGCAGCAGGTCGGCGCGGTTGTAGGTGGGAATGACCACCGATATCTGGATGCGGGCGTCGCTCATGAAGAAGAAGATGGGGTAGAGCGGCCCCCCGGCGCAAGCCGGATATTGGGGCGCTCGCGCGGCGTCCGGTTTCTTTTTTTTGTGTCTTTCTCCATTCATCCGTGATGGAATATCCCGCATGGAATGCAATTGTCAGGGTGGCGCGTCCCGGGGGTCGTCGCGATGAGGACGTGGTCTGTGGGGGATGTCGCTTCCAATCATGTCATTGGCTGGGTCGCGCTGTTCGCGACCTATGCCGTGGTGCCGCTGCTTCCCGTCTTTCGGGGCCGGTGGCATCTGATCGGTTTGGTTTGGGTGCTGCTGACCGCGCATCACGCGGTGGCGCTCATCAATACCTTTGTCTTCACGGTTCCGCTGGCCGGGCAGGACGCGCGCGGGTTCTACATGTGGGGCGTGTATTCGTCGGTGGGTGACCCGTGGCGATTCGGCGTCGGTGCGATGTTCTACAAGGAACTGCTGGCGGGGGTGTTCCGCCTGGTCGGGCCGTCGCATCTGCTGGCGCACCAGCTAAGCATCTTCATGTTCCTTTTTTCCTGCGCGGTGCTCGCGCGCATAGTGGAACTGCTCGGCGCGGCGCGGTACACGGCGCCGACCTTGTTCGTGTACGCCTTCTGGCCGGCCTCGTTGATCCTGTTTTCCATTCCCATGCGCGAGGCGTACCAGACATTGTTCTTCATGCTCGCCGTGTATCTGGGGTTGAGATACCATTTGGAGAAGCCCCGTCGCGCGATCCATCTGGGCGGCGCACTGGTGTCGGCCCTGGTCATGGGCCTGTTCCACAAGGGCTTGATTGTGTATGCCGTCTTCCTGGTGCCGTTGCTGTTGTTCTGGCCGATCCGAGACGGGCGTCGGCCGGAAGGCGATCCGGTCTACCGCAAACACCGCCTGTATGCCGCGATGGCGCTGCTGGTCGCCGCCGTGGGACTGACCGTGATCAGCGTGCAGTATCGTGTGACGGGAACGAACATCTTCCGGTATGTGATCACAGGGGAGATCGTGGGCCACGTGGTTCGGTCGCGACAGAAGGCGCTGGAGCGGTCCGCGCGCACCTACTACGGCGGCGTCATGGATCTGTCCTCGCCGGTCCGCGCGGTTACCAGCACGTCGGCGATCGTCGGGCATTATCTGTTCGCGCCGTATCCGAGCCAGATTGAACGACGCGCGGATCTGCTCGTCGCCATGGAATCCTGGGCGCGCATGCTGCTGCTCGTGATCGTTGCGGCGCGATGGTTCCGGGCGCGCGGAAGCGATCGCTCGATCATCACCTTCATGATGGCCATCTACTTCTCCATCGCGTTCGTCTGGGCCATGGGGACCAATAATTTCGGAACGTCGTTGCGACATAACCAGACGCACAACTGGATACTCTGCGCGCTGGCCGTGCCGATTCTGGCCGCGTGGATGGAGCGGGGCGTGCGCCGGTTGGCCGCGCGCGGGTCGTCGGGGAGCTGACGCTTGTGAACATAGGGCACGTCATAACGGATCTGTCCGTCGGCGGGGCGGAGATGATGTTGCTCAAACTGCTGGAGCATCGCGAGCGGTCCGACCTGCGCCACGACGTGCTGTCGCTGAGACCGGTCGGCAAGCTGGGCGATCGTCTGCGCGCGCTGGACATTACGGTGCACAGCCTCAACCTGCGTCGCGGCCTGCCGTCGCCCATGGACGTACGGCGGCTCACCCGCTGGGCGCGCGAACGAGCCCCGGACATCCTGCAGGGCTGGATGTACCACGGGAATGTGGGGGCCTGGTGGGCTTGGCGCGCATCGGGCGGCCGCCCGCGCCTCCTCTGGAATATCCGTCACTCCGTCAGCGA
>CAYRPR010000195.1:0-5240 GCA_964425945.1 uncultured Verrucomicrobiota bacterium
GGGACGCGACACCGCCTTTTGCCTGTTCAAAGCGGCGTCGCGCTTCGCTTGCCGCCGCACTCCATATCTCAAATCGCACGCAAAACCTTCGCCGGTGTGCCGGCGGCCAGACTGTCCGCGGGGATGTCCTTTACGACCACCGATCCGGCGCCGATGACGCAATGCTCGCCGATCGTCACGCCGTCGGTGATCACCACGCCCGCCGCGAGCCAGCAATTCGGCCCGACGATCGTGGGTCCCTTGGTGACCATGCCGCTCTGTTCGGCGAAGGTCTTGGTGCGATCGGTGTAGTCGTACTCGCCGCCGCTCAGGATATACGTGAAGGCGGCGATCACGCATTGATGACCGATGACGACCTTGTTTGATGAATAGATCTGGCAGTTGGACGAAATATTAACCGCACGCTGAATATGGATATCGCCGTTCTTGCAGTAGATGATGGTATTGCGGCCAACGTACACATCATCCTCGAGAACCAATCCCTTGTTCGATTCGCCCTTGGCGTCGATGACGCAGTTGTCGTCGATGACCACGCGGTCGCCGATTTCGATCTTGTGCGCGTGCCGGATCGTCACATTCTTGCCGAACACCACCTTGCGGCCGATCTTCTTGAAGAGCAGGGGGTAGAGCTTGCTGCGCAGGAACAGTCCGAGCGCGCCGGCGAGGCCGGAGGTCAGGGTCATGATCAGTTCGGCCTTGATCACATAGCCGAGCGAGGCGTCGCCGTAGTAGATGTCGCGGTATTTGCGAAAGGCGGATTTCTTTTCGTCCTTCAGCAGTTCCTTGACTTTGAATTCTTCGCTGGTTGTCATGGTTGATTAGCGGGTTTGCGACGGACCCACCCCTGTCCCGCTGCCGCGGGACATCCCCTCCGAGGAGGGGATATATATGCGCTCCCCTCCACCGGAGGGGCCGGGGGTGGGTGACTTCGCTGTACGGTCCCGTATTTCATGACGTAATGAATCTATTGTGCCACAGCGCGGTGTTCATCAGGCCCCAGAGCACATGGTTGTGATTCTGTTTCATGGCCAGATGCTCGTCAATCAGGCGCTGGACATATTTCATGTTCATATAGTTCCGGATCACCGGCGATTCGTTGAGCAGGTCGATCATATAATCCTTGAGCTGATCGCGCAGTAGATTTTTCACGGGCAGGCTGTAGCCTTGCTTGCCCCGGTAGACAATCTGTTCGGGCAGAAGGTCCTTGAGCGCGAGGCGGAACAGGTCCTTGGTCTTGAGGCCACGCAGTTTCCAGTGACCGGGCAGGGCGGCGTTCAGCTCGACAAACTTGTGATCGAGCAGGGGGACGCGGACCTCGAGGGCGTGGATCATGCTCATCTTATCCACTTTCATCAGGACGCTGTCGGCCATCATGAATCGCGTGTCGAGATACAGCTCGCGGTTGATCTCGTCCTCGGCGTCGCATCGCTCGTCGTACGCGCGGATATGCCGGAAGCAGTCGGTGACGACGCGCCGGGTGAGTTCCGGTTTGAACAAATTCGCGTTCAGGTCCTCGTTCAGGAAGTACTGCCAGCGCAGGTGCCGGCCTTCGACGGGCAGTTCCGCGCCCTCCACGAAGCGCTTGAGCATATTGATCGGGCCCTTCTTCTTCGCCTGGTCCGGCAGGCGCATGATGAGCGGGGTCAGGAGCTTGCGCCGCAAAGGGGAGGGCACGAGGGAATACATGCGGTTCAGCTTGCTGGCCTTGAACCGGTCGTATCCGGCGAAGACCTCATCTCCACCTTCACCGCTCAAGCAGACCGTGACATGTTTGCGCGCATAGCCGCAGATCTTCATCAGCGGGATCGACGACAGGTCCGTCATCGGCTCATCGAAATGCCATAGGGATTTCTCGATGTCGTCCGCCGTGATATCGTCGATCATCAGGACGTGATGGTCCGTCGACAGGTGATCGGAAACCACCTTGGCGTAATCCAGTTCGCTGAAGGATTTGTCATGATAGCCGATGGTGAACGTCTGCAGCTTGCCCGTGATGTGCCTGCGCATCAGGGCGACGAGCGCGCTGGAATCGAGGCCGCCGGACAGAAAGACGCCGAGCGGCACGTCGCTGATCAGGTGTGAATGGACGCACTGGTCCATCACGTCGAGCACTTCCGTCGCCAGGTCGTGCCGTGTGCGGCCCTTTAATTCGCGCGGGGCAAACGTGAGATCCCAGTAGGACCGGACATCCGCCTGGCCGTTCTCCCATACGAGCTGATAGCCGGCGGGCAGTTTATAGATGTCCTGGAACATCGTGTCGGGCGCGGGCACGAACTCGAATCCCATGTAATCGTAGAAGGCCTGGTCATTCATCGCGCGCGCGACGTCGGGCGCGTGCAGGATGGCCTTGATCTCCGACGCAAAGACGAGCTTGCCATTCTTCAGATAGTAGTAGAGGGGCTTGATGCCGATCCGGTCGCGCGCGAGCCAGAGCCGTTTCCGGGGCTTATCCCACAGTGCGAAGGCGAACATGCCGCGCAGCAGGTGGACGGCCTCCAGGCCGTATTCCTCGTAGGCGTGAATGATGACTTCGGTGTCGCAATGGCTGTCGAATCGGTGGCCTTTGCGGATCAGGTCCTCACGGATGTCCTGAAAGTTATAGATCTCGCCGTTGAACACGACCTCGATGGTGCCGTCCTCGTTCGTCATGGGCTGGCGGCCGTGTTCAGTGAGGTCGATGATGCTCAGGCGGCGATGGCCGAGGGATACGTGTTCATCGACGTAGGTGCCGTGCTGGTCCGGGCCGCGGTGGGCCAGGGCTTCGGTCATTTCCTCTACAAGGGGCTGGTCCGGCCAGTTGAATCCTGCGATGCCACACATGTCAGTCCAGATACCCGTGCGACTTGTACCATTCGTACGTGCGCGTCAACCCGTCCCGGAGGCCCACGGCGGGCTGATAGCCGAGTTCGCGCCGGGCTTTATCGATGGAGAACGCGCGATTCTGCCGGTACCAGTCGGCGCGGCGGCGGAAGAGCGGGGGATCGACCGGGAATGGCTTGTACAGCAGTTCGACCACGGCGGAGATGATGTAGAGCGGCCAGAAGGGGTAGTGCGGCGTTTTGACGTCCACCTTCATGATGCGCGCGATTTCCAGCACGATCTCCTTGATCGGATAAAACTTCTCGTCGGCGATCAGGTATGTCTGCCCCTTGGCCTCGGGACGGCTTTCGGCCAGCTCGAACGCGTCCACGAAATTGTCCACGTAGAGCGGATGATAAAGCGTTTGGCCGTTTCCGAAGAACGGGAATGAGCCCTTCTTGACCTGGCGGAACAGCATCAGGAAGCGGCCCGGATCGCCGGGTCCGTACAGGGCGGTGGGGCGCAGAATCGTGATGTCGAGTCCGCGTTGCATGAATTCGTGCGCGACGACCTCGCCGTCGTATTTCGTCTGCTGGTAGTAATCCTCGGGCGCGATGGGGCTGTCTTCGTTGCCGGGCGGGTTCTTGATGTTGCCGTGGACGCCCTGTGTGCTGCAGTACACGATCTTGCGAACCGATTCCCGCTCACAGAGCTCCAGCAGGCCGCGCGTACCGCCCACGTTGGTGTCCTTGTACACATGGGACGGGACATTGATTTTCCGGAATGCCGCGGCCAGGTGATAGACCACTTCACAGCCCGGCACCAGCTTCTCAAGCAGGGAGCGGTCGGTGACGCTTCCGAGCGTGATCTCGGCGCCGGCGGCCTTCAGATCATCGATCAGGATGCCCTCCTGGTTGTCCAGGACGCGGACCTGGTGACCGCGGGACAACAGCCGTTTGACGAGATGGCTACCGGTGAATCCGGTGCCGCCGGTAACGAGCATTTTCATGGTTCAGAGAGTGCTTTTCTTTGCTGAAATCGTCAATACTTTTCAGGGAAACGGAATCGCGGTTTGCAGAGCAAGACGGCATGTGTCATCGTGAAAGCCATATGCGTATGATCCCCCAGTTCATCGCCGTGCCGGGCCTGCTGTTCGTGGTGGCCTGTTCGGGGCGTCCGGCCGAGATACAGTATCCGACCGATCCGCGCCAGTGGGAGCAGGTCTCGCCGGCGGAGGTGGGACTGGACGGCGCGGCGCTCGACAAGCTGGCGCACCTGGTACGCGGCCATGGGGTGGTGGTCCGTCACGGCAAGCTCGCTTATGCATGGGGCGATCCGTCCCGATCGATCGATGTCGCCTCCGCCTGCAAGCCGGTGATCAGCGCGCTCCTGATGTTTGCCTTGCAGGACGGCTTGATCGATCATGTGGATGAACCGGTCATCCGGTACCTGCCCGAATTGGCCGATCTGCCGGACGGGAAGAATCGAACCATAACCTGGCTTCATTTGGCTTCTCAGACGTCCGGATACGGGCTGGTTGAGGAGCCGGGCGCCGCCTGGGGGTATAACGACTATGCGCTGGCGCTCTACTACGACGTGCTCGTCGACCGTGTGTTCGATCGCGATGGCGGCGAACTGCTGATGGAGCGGCTCGGCGATCCGATGGGATGGAGGGATCCGGTTTCCTTCCGTGCCAGCCAGATCGGCCGCCTGGCGGTTTCGGCTCGCGACTTCGCGCGGTTCGGTCAACTGATGCTCAATCGGGGAACGTGGAATGGCCGGCAGATCCTGGATGAGCGCCATATCGATCGGCTGTTGACCAGCATGGTGCCGGTCGATTTGCCCCGCACGACCGGGGAGGAAACCCCCATGTTGCCCGGACAGCGCACGATCGGGGGACGCGGTCCAGAGGGGAAGAATCTGTTTGCGGATGGACCGGGCCATTACAGTTTCAACTGGTGGCTGAATGAACCGCCGGGTGTCGACCGGCCGTTGTTTCCCTCGGCGCCGCCCGATGCGATCATCGCCAACGGCCGGGTGAACCGTCACATGCTATGGATTATTCCGAGTCTGGATCTCGTGGTGGTCTGGCTGGATTCCGCACTCGAGGGGAACAACGAGCGATGCGACCGCGCGGCGGCGCTGATGGTCTCCGCGGCTACCGGGCGCATAGACGATCGTATACATCATTTTTGATGTAGGCGCGGATGTGCGGCCTGCACCGGCTGCTGGAGGGCGGCCCCGCACTGGCGGGGTCGCCGCCGATTCGCGGCGCTGACAGAGCAGCGCCCTCCAATCGGAGCGGATTCGGAATCGCCCGCGCGAGGCCGGTCCTCCGCGTCCGGCGCAATGAATCGCAGATGCGCCCATCAGAAGGCGTGTTTCACACCGATGCCGATGCCGGTATTCGATAGCGGGAATTTGCCGGAATTATAGAGTTC
>CAYRPR010000196.1:0-5188 GCA_964425945.1 uncultured Verrucomicrobiota bacterium
CAGCCCCGGCCCGGCTTCCAGATCCGCATAAGGTCCGCCCGGCGCGCTCACCGAGGACCCGTATACGATCTTCCACAGCAACTTGCCGGCGTGCTTTCCGCTCAGGTCCTGCAAGACCGCCGAACAAATATCCCGCCGGACCGGCATCGGCGCGTGGCAATCATATCGACCCGGCGTCACACCGCGCGACGCCAGAAGCTTGTTTGACGCCGCGATGCGGTCGGCATACGCGTCGCCGCGACAGGTCAGCGGATGCACCCGCCGCCAGAGCGGGATGTGGCAGGACCGGATATCTTCGAGCCAATACTGATCGTCCGAATGAATCAAGACCGTGCTGGACAGACCGTCAATACGGCATGCGCGCAGGATCTTCGCGATGAGGTTCTTCTCCTTGTCCGCGTACGGATCGTCCATGGCGATGTGCTTCGCCGCGCACCAGGTCGGTTTGTGTCCGACGATCCAGACATCGCGCACGCCGTGCACGTGCCGGTGCAGGGAGCGGAGCGAGTAGCGTAGCTCGTTGTCGGCCCACTTCGATCCCTTCCCGACGATATAGACGACGTCCATTTCTCCGCGACTGTTCGGATCGCTCATATTCTCAACAACTCCTGTTCTGGATTCGATTTACGTTCTGCGAAACGGCGGCGCGCCACCTCGATGGCGACTGCACGGTACACGCCCTCGCGTCGCCGCTCCGAGTCGGCCAACTCGGCCAGGTCGAGATCGAACAGTTCCGTCTCGCGCGGGCGCACGGACGTAACAGGCTTATCCATGGCCGCGGCGAGATCGATGGTCGTGCACGGACCGACGCGGGAAAGAGCCAGGTAGACGGCCATCCTGTCTCCGTTGAGCCGATCCTGGATATCCGCCCAGGTCTCATTCCTGTAGTCCACGGGTTTCATCGCCGCGGCGCCCTCCTATCGCCTCGTTTAGTTCCGCCTTCTCAGCCCGGTCGAGATCTCGGAGGGCGTAGATGTAGTCCCATATCCGCGAGGCGAGCTCCGTGTCGTCGAAGTCCTTCACGGCGCGGTCGCAGAGGTCGACGTAAACCCCGGCCGCCATAGTGTCGCGCTCGACGTCCTCGATCATCCCCTCGTAGGCGTCGACACCGCGCTGGGCTATCCAGTTGAGTAGGTCGGCGTACGCCTTTCGCTCGATCGCGCGGAGCGTGCGTAACGACGGGTATGCCAGATTCAGTTGCAACCGGAAGAGTTCGGCCTGGCGCAGGCGCGGCGGCGGCGCCGGCGGCGCCTCGATCTTCGGCATCGTCTGCAACCAGTCCACCGATCTGCCGAGTGCCGTGTTCATCCGTGGTCCTCTTTTTTCCTCCATTCCCATCCATCGAGTCCACTGCCCTTCAGCTTCTGGTAGGCGGACCTCAATAGCGGGATGTGCTTCTCCAGCCGGTCGCGCTCCGCAATGAGAGCCAAGATATGCGCACGCAAGATCGAATCGACGAGCGCGCGACCGGCCCATCGACCGAGTGTTCTGTAGATGAAATCCAGTCGCTTCCCGCATTCGTCGATGTGCTCCTTGACGGCGGCCGCCTCTTTTGCGAATCGACGGGGTATCTTCATAATCTCTTCTTCCTTCGCCTCTGCGCGTTTCGCCGCAAGTCGAATATCAGCACCCACACCTTCCGCGTGGATAAATCCGCGATGGCAGTCCGGTAGCGACGACGGGCTATGCTCTCGACATAGTCCAGCGGCCGCTCGATCACATCCTCCGCCGCCCGACACTCGTGTTTCAATTTGGCGAGGGCGTATGCGTTGTCACGCGTCTCCTGCCGGATGAAGTCTCGCATCGCGTCCACGTCCCGCCCCAGCAGATGCCGGAAATGGCCGCGCAACGCCAGGTAGTCGCGTTGCGTGCAGGCTACCAGGTGCCGTTGCCCGCACGCCTCCTGCTGTTGCTCGTGTCGCCATAGTTCCAGCGCGTCCGTTTTTGTAAGACGCATAAAAGCCGGCAAATCTCCCGGCTGATCGTCGTAATACGGCCGGCCGGCCTGTTCCCACGCCTCCGCGGCCAGGATGCATATCGCCGCCTTCTGCTCGTTCGTGAGCGGGGCGCTCGACGCCCCGCTCACGGCGCGATCCAGCGTGTCGGGGTTTGACCGGGACCGACTCACCAGCGCCCCCCGTGCGGTTGCAGATCCCGCGGCCCGCCATGCGACCGAAACGCGCGGCTCGACCGCCACGCGTCGAACATGCAGACACCGACGACTCCTCCGGCTACGATGCAAGCGAATGCGCCGGCCATCGCGATAAACAGCACCGGCCACGTCGCCCAACTCGGCATTACAATTATCTCCATGATCTCTACTCCTTCCCGTGTCAGTTACCTCGCCTCGCCATGCCTCGCCTCGCCCGGCCTTGCCGCGGCTCGCCACGCCAAGCCAACCCGTGCCTTGCCACGTTGCTAATTCATCCCCCTCCAACTGGTCACACTGAACCGGCCGTACGGCCCCTTCTTTTCGGGCCGGAAGTCGCCAACGCCAACGCGCAGGCCCGCGTCGTCCACCACGCGCCGCACCTCGTTTGCCGAGATCAGCGCGTCGTCGAACTCCAGCGTGAAGACCACGCTCCACTCGTTTAGCCGCGGGCGATGCCGAACCACGCGGCCCCTCGTAGCAGGCACAACCACCGCGCGAGAATCGATCGCGTACTTCTTTGTGCCGAGCATTAAACGCTCCGGCGTCACCAACAGACACGCGGCCGCCGGTTTCTGAAGACTGGCGCGGCCCTTGCCCTTGCTGAACGCGGCGGCGGAGATTAAACTCCGCCACAGGTTCACGCCAGGCAGGTAAAGCTCGCCGCCCTCGTCTCGGTACGCCGAGGCTTCCGCCTGGACAGACGGGGTCTGGTTCTTCAGGTTCTCCTCCGACACCAGCGGGAAGCGGTGCATCAGCAAAGGAGATGTCCCCGTAATTTCGACTTCGATTGTTCGGTTCATTGGACCTCCATTATGCTGCGGATTTTCGGTTCGCTGGCCGGCGCTGTGTAGATGCCGCGCGCCGTCGCCAGGGCCAGATAACAACCTTTCCGCTCATTGCGTTCGTCGGAGCCCTTCTCGTGGATCTCGTCGGCATACGCCGAGCAAGCCTCCGCGAGAGCGGAGCATTCATGGGGTGAGAGGGATACCTGTGCGCAGATATCCGCGTCGTTTCCGAGCAGCATACTTACCTCCGTTGCTGTTCGGGCCATCCCCCGCCTTGTCAGAGCAGGTACAAAGAGGGCCCGGGTCCGCCTGACAAGACTGCGGGTAAGCGCAGTTCCCCCGAAGGGGACGGACACCGGGCCCAATAATTGGATCGCGGTGGACTTCCGCACAGTCTTGTCAGGACCGTCGGCAACGTCGCACAGGAAAGGTTTGGTGTCAAGCGCCGCCATTTGCATTCTCCCTGTGCGGCTGGACATAGAAGACCTCGTCCTGCATCACCCGCAGGCCGAACTCCGACAGACGCGGACCGAGCGCGTCCCGATCCGCCAATAGACGCTCCTTGTCCACTTCCTCGCGAACGCGGACGTACGGATTGCGCGGGCCGTCCTTGAGCGCCTGCAGCACCCGGTCCCACGTCCACTTCGCCAGCGTCTTCAGCTTCGGCTGGCCCGTCCGGTATCCGACAACGCCGTGCGTCATCTCGATGGACTTCGCCTTGCCGAACTCCTCCGGGTGCGCCTCCGCCCAAGACTCCGCCCGCTCCAGAAGGCGAGCAATACGCGGCTCGATCTCCGCGAGGGATGCCTTGTATCGCTCGCGCACCTCCATCAGGTACGCGTCGCGCTGGGCGACGAGTTCATCCTGGCGGATGGACAACGCGCAAATCTCGCCCACGACCGCCTCCATCTCCTCGCGCGTGCGAACCGGTTCAATGGTCAGTTTCTTCCTGCTCATGCCCCACCTCCTGGCGCGCCGTTGATCGCGTCGTTTATTGACAGTTGCTCGCTCGCGGCTTCGCTGATGTCCTTCACCCGGCACGACAGGTCCGCCGCCGACTGCAGAAGGCGCCTCAACTGCGCACTGCCGAGGATCGGCGCCACTGCGCGCAACATGATCAGCCCCTTCACCGTCTCGTTCACCAGACACCGGATCAGAAGTTCGTTCTCCGCCTCTTCACTCCCCGCATTGATGATTTCCTCGCTCATGACCGCACCCCCATTGTTTGGCTTACCATGCCGACCGCCTTCGCGATGTCCTCCAGACTCGGCGTCTCGCCGCCGCTCACCAGGAGCGAGCGCCGGCAAACGCGCGTGACGAACTTGAGCGACCCCTTCACTTGGGCCACCTTGCGCACCATCTCCGCCGCCTTCTTCCCGTCCGCCCCGTTGATACCGAGCCGGCGCGTGAGGATCTTCTCCACGTCGTCCTTGTCCGGAGCCGTGATCTGCACGCGCTCGGACAGGCGGTTGTGGATCAGTTGGCGAGACTCGGCGTACGCCATCGATTCCAGCTTGTCCCAGAGCGTGTCCAGCGCGGCAAGGACCACCTCGCCGGGCGTCTGGTTGATGATCGACTTGATCAGGTTCAACTGGCGCGGACCGAGGTGATGAGCCTCGTCGATCACGATCATCACCCGGCTCGGCGCCAGGGCCTTGATCACCCGCGCCATGCGATCGGCCGCGCTGGCCGGCGCGGTCTCTTCCAGCTTCTCAAGGATCGCGTTCAGCAACGCGGTAACGTTGTCTTTCCACGTCTCGTTCGCCTCCAGCATCAGGACACGCTTGCCGTATTTGCCCGCAATGAGCCGCAGGGCTTCGGTCTTACCCGCGCCGCTCGGTCCCTGGAGGATCACGAGCCGGTCGTTCGACTTCGACGCCATGGCGTCAATCACCGCGACGCGCAGGCGCGTAACCGTAGACAGGTCGTCGTAGATCGGGTCCCGACCCTGGCTCGCCTCCATCTCCGCCTCGATGAGATTCCATGCCGACCGGTAGGACACGAGCCAGCGCTCCGCGTCGTAGCCCGCCAGATTGCCGGCGATAATGTTCTTGTAGGTCTTGCTGGAGCCGAGATCCCGGTGTTCCTTAACCCACTTCTCGTCCGAGACATCCAGGGCCAACTGCCGGTCCCGGATGCGCTGGGCAATTTCGACCAACTCAACTGCTTGACTTTTCCCAATCATCGTTTATCCTCCGTGTTCGTACTTGTTCACCGGCCCCGTTGGCGCACCCACGCCGCGGGGCCAAAC
>CAYRPR010000197.1:0-1321 GCA_964425945.1 uncultured Verrucomicrobiota bacterium
ATAGCGCGACGAAGTACTTCTTTGCCGCGCTGTCCGAGGATCACGCCGGCAATGAAGGGACGTCGCCGGCCGATTTGACGTCGGTTGTCGAGGACGACTACCATTTCTTCAGCACGCTGCATCGGCGCGTTGTCTATCAGAACAACATGGAACTCGGTGAGGCGGGCTGGGCGTCCACGAACCTCAACAACATTCCGTGCTGGGAGTACGGCATACCCTCCTTTGGTCCTCCGGGCGCTCACACCGGAGAGCGGGTGTGGGGGACCGTACTGGACGGCAACTATCCGGCCCTGGCCAACGCCTCGTTGGCCGGCACCCCGGTGGACGTGCATCTGTATCCCCGTCTTACCTTCTGGTCCTGGCATAAATTCAAGCCGGGCGATTTCGGCATGGTCGAGGTTGACGATGGATCGGGCTGGAAGAATGTCACCAGGATGTCCGACTTATTCGACGACCGGATCGAGGGCCAATCCGCCGGCTGGCAGCAGGTGGACATCAATCTGACACACATTACCAACAAATCCATACGCGCTCGCTTCCGCTTCCTGTCGGACGATCTGGATACGGCGGCCGGTTGGTATATCGACGATGTGGAGATCAGCCATGTGCCGCCGTCGGGCATTAATATCATCTCGTATGTCATTGATGATTCGCTCGGCGGTGACGGGGATGGATTTGCCGAGCCCGGCGAATGGTTCTACCTGCAGTTGGAGGTCATTAACTCGACGCAGACGCAGCACCTCAGCAATGTGACGGCGGCGGTTACGATTCCCGCGCCGGGCATTGACCTGACGTCGACGGTGGTGAACGTGACGTATGGCGATGTTCCGATCGGCGACTCAGCCGGCAGTTCCAACCAACTGCTCGTCGCGGTGGACTCCGGCATCCTGCCCGGTACGACCTTCACGGTGTTTCACAGCGCTCAAGCGTCGGGCGGTCTGGGACCATGGCCGGACAGCATCACCATCCCCGTCGCAATACGGGAAACCGTTTCCGGCACGGTGACGAATCTGTTCGGCGGCGATCCGATCTCCAATGCGGTGGTTCGCGGCCGCGCTTTGACGGGCGGCCATGCGGATGTGTCCGCCCTGACGGATGGCGCCGGCCAGTACCTGCTGCACGGGCTTGTCCCGGGCGTCGAGTATATCATCCGCGCGGTCAAACCGGGCGAGTTCTCGTTCATGGAGCATCCTGCCGCGGTGATGGGGCCGGCCGTGAACATCAATTTCGGACTGGGCCAGGCCTACGCCGATCCGGATCCGCTGGCGTTTGATTTCCTATTGGACGAGGGGCTCCTGGTCCACACCAACATCACACTGGA
>CAYRPR010000197.1:1331-5181 GCA_964425945.1 uncultured Verrucomicrobiota bacterium
TGGATAACACGCCCGGCAACCTGGCGCTGGCGGCGGATGTCAGCGTCGAATATGCCGAGCACGCCCTGTACGCCGGCGCCATAGGCTGGCTGGAGATTCCCTCGGACATTGTGGTGCCGCCGGGACTGGCCAGCAACCTGAACTTTGCCGTGAATACGGGCGGATTGACACCCTCCGCCATTCCGTATGAAGCGACGATACGGCTCGTGAGCAACGATATCAATGATGAGGACATCCTCATTGCGGTCACTTTATTCGTGGAGGAGAGCCCGGTTCTGCTCTTGGAAAAAGTGCTGGTCAGCGGCGGGGACGGCGATCCGTTCGTGGAAGCGGGCGAAACGCTGGACCTGAACATATTCCTGCACAATGCCGGATCGTGGTATGCCTTCTTTGTGGAGGGCGGAATTGCCTATACCGGCGCGACGGCGACGGTGGTCAATCAGGCGTACGGGGAGTGGCCCTTCCTGATCGGGCCGGGTGAAGTCCAGGGTTCCACAATCCTCCAGCCGCAGATTGCGGTTGATCCGCTGGCGCTTGAGGGCACGGTCCTGCCGTTTTCACTGGTCGTGACGGACGCACTGGATCGTGTTACGTCGCTTGAATTCGCGCTGACGACGACTGTTCGCCATGCGATATCGGGTCAGGTGACGGATCTATTGACGACCGATCCGGTTGAAGGCGCCCTCGCGAAGGCTCTCGATGGCGGCGGTCAGGTGGTCGCGCAATCGGTAACCGACGCGCTCGGCGACTATGCGCTCTACGGACTGACAAACGGGGCCTACGAGGTGTATATCATTCCGCCGCCGCCGTATGGAGCGCCGCCATCCACCAACATTGCGGTATCGGGCGCCGATGTGACCGGTGTTGATTTCGAGGTGGCGGCCTGGGGCGTGTCGGCCAATCCGACCTCGATAACGGTGACCGTATCGGAAGGTGTCGAGAGCAATCTGGTTCTGATGATTGACAACGGCGGTCCGTATCCGGGATTCGTGGAACTGGATATACAGCTCACTCAGGGCGTGCCGCACGACTTGGTCGGTGATTGGGCGATGCCTGCGATCCATTGGGCGACCTTGCCGCCGGAAGCGCACGCGCATCAGGAATTGCTGATTCGATTCGAGGACGGTGTTTCGGCGCAGGCTCATGCCGATGCGCTGGCCTCGGTCGGCGCGAAGGTTGTGCGGACGTTTAAACTCCTGCCGGCGGCGCATGTCCGCGTCCCGGGCAATCAGTCCCTGGCGTCGATCGCGCAGACGCTTTCGGGGCACCCGGCGATACGGTATGTCGAGCCGAATTACCTGCTTGAGTTTGACGGCCTGCCAAATGATCCGACGATTCCGCACATGTATCCGCTGCAAAATGTTCGCCAGACCGGCGGCACATTAGGCGCCGATATGCGCGCGATCGAGGCGTGGGAAATTACGGCGGGCCATACGAGCGTTGTCGTGGCGGTCCTGGATACGGGCGTCAAGCTGGATCACGAGGATCTGACGGACAATCTGGTGGCGGGCTATGATTACGGTGTGGACGATCCGGATCCGAGTCCGGATGAAGGCGGCATCGGCGCGGAGCATGGCACCCATGTCGCCGGCACGATCGGGGCGACCGGCAACAACGCGTTGGGAGTCATCGGCGTCAGTTGGCAGTCTCGCATCATGCCGCTGAAGGTATCCACCAATATCCCCGACCTCTTCGGTTTTCCGCGCACGACGCCGATACTCTCGGCGACCCTGGCGGCGTTGGAACACGCGGTGCTCGATGGGGTGAAGATCAGCAATCATAGCTATGGCAGTCTGTATTTCAGCGGAATGCAGTACGAGATGATCGCCATCGCCCTGTCCAACGATCATCTGGTGGTTGCCTCGGCCGGCAACAGCAATGAAAACAACGATCTCTACCCGCGTTACCCGGCGTCCTACAACCTCCCGAACGTGCTCTCGGTGGCGGCAACGGATCATGACGGCCTGCGCTCACCGTTCTCCAACTTCGGGGCGGACTCCGTGGATATTGCCGCGCCGGGATCGGATATTCTGAGCACGTACTTCATTGCGACTTTCGACACCTACGAGAAGTTGAGCGGCACCTCGATGGCGGCGCCGCACGTGGCGGGCGTGGCGGCGTTACTGCGGTCGATCGCGCCGTGGGCCTCCTTCGACATGGTCCGGGACGCCATCCTGCTCGGCTCTCGGCACGATCCGGCATTGGAAGGCCTTGTTAAGAGCGCGGGTCACCTCGACGCGCTGGGCGCCGTGGAGAAGATCCAGGCGTTCTGGCTACAACTCAGTCCGATGTCCGGGAACATTCCGTCCGGCGGCTCCCTCCCGGTGAGCGTGACCATCAACGCAGGCGGCCAATTGCCCACGGGAACCTACAAGGCCGACATCATCGTGCGGGGCGGAGCGAACAGCCTGAGCGTTCCGGTCACGGTTCATGTTCAGCCCGCGCCATTCCCCATCCTGACGGATGTTGCCGTGGACGACACGGCGTTGGGCGACAGCGACGGCTATGCCGAACCCGGAGAAACCGTGGATCTGTTCCTGACGCTTCTGAACGATGGTTCGTCGCTCTTCCTGAATCCAACCGGCACGTTGAGCAGTACGACGCCTGGCGTGGTTATCTTGCAGGATACGGCGTCCTGGCCGGGCTTCTCCAGCGGCGAACAGCAGGTCAATCTGACCGGATTCCGCGTCACGATGCCGGGCGCGCCCGGCGATGTGGATTTCGATCTGACGCTCACACACGGAACCCATGGACCGTGGGTGATTCCGTTCACGGTGACCTCCCACGTCCGGCACGCCATCAGCGGCATGGTGCGCGACAACCAAACCTCGGCCGGTCTGGGGGGATTGGCGGTGGAGTTCTGGGGTGAAGCCGGCGGCCGCGTTTGGACGGAATCCAACGGATTTTACAGAATTGCCGGTCTGGCCGATGGCGCGTATCGCGTTCGCGTGCTGGGACAGTCGCATGAGAAGTCGGACGTGGAAACGCGGGTTATTGCGGGCGGCGACCAGACCGCTGACTTCTGGTTGCGGCGGCCGGAGATTACGATCCTGCCCACCCAGCTCGTCTTTGCCGTGCAGACGGGCCAGGACGAGGAGCAGGACCTGATTCTTTCCAATCCGTCATCCGATGATTTCGACTTCTCGGTGGTGGATATCCTGCCGCGCAGGAAGGTCGCCCTCATTTCGGATCGTTCTGAATTGAAGCATGTGAAGCCGGTTCTCGAACAGGCCGGCTTGGTGGTCGGGCTATGGACGAATAATCTGATCACCGTGAACGGCATCGCGACGGGCCGGTACTCGACCGACGACGCCGTCGTCCTGCCGCACGACTTAGTGATCCTGGACTTGAGCGGGGCCGCCGGGGTGGGCCGACTCCTGAGCGCGGAGGAAGCGCTCTTGTTGAAGACCTATCTTGAACAAGGCGGGAAGCTGATTGTAACCGGCAACAACCTGCTGACCCGGCCCGATGATCGGCGTCTGCGCGACCTGGTGGGCGGCGACTCGCTGGATCGCTCCGCCGATCCCGGCGATCAGGCCGAACTGCAGGACGCCCTGCCGGTCACGGCCTTCGCCTTCGATATCCTGCCGGGTGAGCGGGTCGGGGTGGCGTCTCTCGCGTACGATGAGGCCACGCCGGACGCGGGAGCGGTCACCACCCTGTACTTCTCGGTGGACGGGTCAACCAAGATCATGCGTCGCTTCATGGATTCCGGTGGTGAGATCATTTTCTGGGCGGGCAATAAAGACGCCGTGGAGTGGACCACCGCCGGTATCTGGCAGGACGTACTGCGCGGACTGGTGGATGACGCGGTGCTTTCGGACACGGTGCCCTGGTTGCTGGCCACCCC
>CAYRPR010000198.1:0-5176 GCA_964425945.1 uncultured Verrucomicrobiota bacterium
GTGCTCGAAGTGCTCGGCCGCTTCACCGAAGACCTCGCCGCTCTTCAGCGCGCCGATGTTAATGACCATGTCGATTTCCTTCGCGCCTTCGCGGATGGCCTTGCGGGCCTCCAGCGCTTTGATATCGGGCGGCTGGGCGCCCAGCGGGAACCCGACGACACAGCAGAGTTTGACGTCGGAACCTTTGAGCAGTTTGCTGGCGAACGCCGCGTAGGAGGAATTCACGCAGACCGAGAAGAACCCGTGCTCGACGGCTTCCTTACAGAGTTTCTCCACGTCGGCTTTGGTGGCGTCCGGGCGCAGGATCGTGTGATCGATCATCTTGGCCAGGGCCTGAGGTGAGAGTGTGATGGCGAGGGTGGGGGCGGTTCCGCCGCCGGACAGCAGTTCCTTGACCCGGCTGGCGATTCGTTCGACTTCTTGGGCGGATAAGTCCAAATCGGTACTCCTTGGTCCGGACCCGCCTTTCGGCGCGTCGGGTTTGTACGTTCCCTGTTCTACGGCGTCAATCAGCTGAACCCGGCGACGGTGCCGCTCTTCCGTGCATTCCGTCGTCAGGAAGGCGGTGATGATCGCTTGAGCGTCGGCCATACTTGTTTGGCCCGCACCCAGAGTCAAGACATTTGCGCCGTTGTGTTCACGGCTGTTGCGCGCGAGCGCTTCATTATAGCAAGCGGCTGCGCGTACGCCCTTCACCTTGTTGGCCGTCATGGCCGAACCGATGCCGGCGCCGTCGATCATGATGCCCAGGTCACAGGAACGGGATGCGACCTGACTGGCCACGGCGAATGCGAAACGGGGATAATCCACCGCCTCCTTGCTGAAGGTGCCGCAATCGAGCACCGTGTGCCCCTGCGTCTTCAGGAAGGCCGCGATCTGTTCCTTCAGTTCGAACCCGCCGTGATCGGCGCCCAATGCTATTTTCCAAGCCTTCTTCATACAGCAAACATCAAGGAAAACAGGAGTCCCGCAAAGCGTCAAGCGCAATGCCGAAAAATAGTTTTAATAAATTAGGATTTGTGCAAATTCATGTGTGCGCGAGGATGCGAATGTTTCAATTCGCTACATAAGAGTGCATTACATAGATTCGGGCTCACACTTCCGGAAGTGTGAGCCCCATGACACGGCGGGGCGGTGTTTGGGAGGTAAAGCGGGCTTTATTCGGCGAAATCCATCTCGCCTTCGCCGGTCCAGTCCTCGATCTCGTCATCGGCTTCGAGGTCGTCCCGGTAGGTGGGTAACTGAAAGTCGGCTTCACGGAGCAGGTATTCCTGCCACTGATCAAACATCACGCGGGCCCGTTCGCGCGCCAGCATGTCCATCACCTGATTGCGCATCATCGCGGCATCCGTGATGGGCGGCGAGGTTCGCCGGGCGACATGCGCGACCACCAGGTGCTGTTCATCGGCCTCCAAGACCTCTGTGAGTTCGCCCTGGTTATGCGTCAGGACCCCCATGATCAGCGTCGCGGCATATTCGTCATCGTCCTCCAGACCGCTGATCGCGGTGAACTCCTTGGTCGCGAGCGGCGTGAAGCCGGACAAGCGCGCCGTCTCTTCGAAGGTCTTGCCCGCTTTCAGGGCGTCGGTTGCGTCCGCGCGGAATTGCTCGGCCAGATCGCGCAGGGCCCGTTCGCGAGCCTGACGGCGCGCCGCTTCGTACACACGCTCGGCGACTTCGTCAAATTCCGGCGCGCGCGGCGGAATGCGCTCCTTCAAGGCCATCACATAAACGTACTCCGCGCCCGGGATCGCGTCGCTGAAATAATCCATCGGGTTCGGCCGCAATTCGAAGGCGGCGCGATTGAAATCGGGCCCCGCGTCGATGCCTTCCGGCTGTTCGAACTGCGCGAAGGGTTCGAGATCGTACAGGGTCAAGTCGAACTTCGCCGCGGCCTCTTCGAGCGGCGGCGCCTGGCCGAATCGATCGGGCGCCAGCTCGATCACGAACGTGGTCGCGACATCCGTCGCACGGCGCAGGGCGGCTCGATGCAGGAGGCGCTCCATGATTTCGTCGCGCACCTCCTCAAACGGTTCGGGCGCGCTGACGCGGAACAAATCGTCCCCGGACGCCTCGTCCTCTCCGGGTTCCGCGGGTTCCTCCTCGACCATGTAATCATTGATATTCTGCTCATAATAGGTCATGGCGTCGTCGTCGGTCACCGTAACCTCCTCCAGGTACTGCTCCACGGGAAACCGGGCGTACTGCACGCGGACCTTGGCGGGAAGGGTGAAGGCGCCGAGGTTCTCCTCGAAGTACCGGCGGGCCTGCTCTTCCGACACGGCGATGTCGGCCGGCAGATCCTCGGGCCGGAATACGACATACTCGGCCTGGAACGAGTCCGTAACCGTTTCGAGCGCGCGTTGCATCTCCATGGGGGAAACCAGAATGGTCTCGAACAGGACGCGCTGGAGTTTCTGCAGGACGATTTCCTCGCGGATGTACCGCTCGAATTGCCGTTCCGAGAATCCGAGGCCGCCGAGGAAATTGCGTATGAACATTTCATAGATGCGGGGTTCGAATCGTCCCTCGTGCGCAAACCCTTCATGGCTTTCGATGGACCGGATCACTTCGCTGTCCGTGGCCTCCAGTCCCATGTCCTGCGCGGTGCGCAGGGTGATGAGGCGGCGCCAGGCCGTTTCATTGATGCGTTGCTCCAGGTCCGGGCTGTTACGGGGCAGGCCGCCGAGCGATAAGGCCACGCCGAGGTAGGCGTTGACGTAGGCGTTGCGGAATTCCTCGTGGGAGACGGGTTTGCCGTGCAGGGTGCCGGCCGCGCCGCGATCCATCCGGCTTGACTCGTCCGGCATGTTGGTATCCCAGACCACAAAGGCCATGACAATGACAAAGGTGAACCCGATCCAAAGCAGTTTGGATGCGATCAGTTTGTTAAACTTCGTGATCAACATGGCCATAGGTGTACCGATCTCCCGATTGAAGGCTATTGAGAAGCGACAAGATAACGGCAGGCCCGCGGGCGGTCAATCGGATAACCGCTCGCCCGGTCAACAATCGGATGGGTGGCCGACGGCGCTATTTGAAGAAGTAGCGCGCGCCGATGGCGGCGTTCAGGCCGAAATCCGTCGACGGCGCCAGATCCAGGATGGGGACGATCTCCAGGAAGACATCCACGGGTGCGCTGTCGAACAGATAGGCCATGCCAAGCGGAACCCGCACGCCGACCCGCGTATGGTGCTCCGTGTCGCGTCCGCGCCGGCGTTCGTCGTCGAATTTCACGCGGCCGCCGACGCCATAATACACGGGTAACCGCCCCACATCGGTCTTGAGCAGATTGAAGTTGTGGATCAGGAAGTCCCCGTGCAACTGGACCGATGCATTGCGATCGAAGGCCCAAGCCACCGCTCCGTCGATCGCCGTGTTGGCCGACGTCCACTTCTTCAGGCTGATGCCCGTCGGCTCGCCGACAATAACTCCGATCCCCAGTCCGCTGTCCTGCGCGAAACCCGCCATCGGCAAGAGCGATAGCAGGGCCACAATGACGATTCCCTTCTTCATGGCGGCCTCCTTTCCTCCCGTGCTTACTACAGTATACACCATGCGCGGCGTTTCGTCAGGCGGAATCGGATAGAACGCCTTTCAAGATCAGGAGCGCGACCGCCACCGCGATCGCTATGCGGTAATAGCCGAACAGCCAGAGACCGTGTCTCTTCAGGTAGGTGACGAGCCACTTGACGGCGATCATCGCAGAGATCGTGGCCGCGGCGAATCCCACCAGGAGATTCGCCGGTCCGAACACCTCGAGCATCAGCCGCCCGTGCGCCATCGCCTCATGCAGGGTGGCCGCGGTCAGCGTTACGACGCCCACGAGGAAGCTGAAGATGACGGCGTTCGGCAGATTCATCCCGACCAGGACCCCGCCGACAATGGTGATCAAACTGCGGCTGACCCCGGGCCACATCGCGATGCATTGCAGGAACCCGATGAACAGCGCCTTCCTCCACGTGAGCGCGTCCAGCGCCAGTCCGGTGAGCGGCGGCTTGCCCCGCCTCCAGAACGATACGGCCAGGATGGCCACACCGCCGACAAACCACGCCGATACGATCGGCCAGAGTCCGAACAGATACATCTTGATGTATCGGTGAAACAGCAAACCGATCACGGCGGCGGGAAGGAAAGCCACCATGATATGGGTCAATAGGTGCAGACCGGCCGGATCACGCCCCAGCAGGCCGCGAATCATACGCCGGACATACCCGAAGTAGAGACCCAGCACGGCCAGAATGGCCCCCGCCTGGATGCAGATCGAATAGGCGTCCGCGGCGCGATGGTCCGCCTCCGTCTGTCCGATGCCCATCAGCCGCTGAACGACAATAAGATGTCCCGTTGAACTGACGGGCAGGTACTCGGTGACGCCCTCGATGATTCCAAGAATGAACGAGTGGGTGAGCGTCATCGAAGGCGCGGTTGCCGGTTCGTCCGCATGCGAAGCTGTTGCGGCGGCGATCCAGACCAACAACATCAGAAGGGTTGAACGTCCAACGCTCAACGTTGAACGTTGAACGTTCAATGTTGGACGTTGAGCGTTTCCTTTGGAAGGACGCGCGATCACAGAAGCTTCAGTTTCGGCAGGTCCTGGATGTCCACCATGCCGACGAGGCGGCCGGAATCGTCCACAATGACCAGGTCGTCGATATTGTGTTTACGGTAAAACGCCAGCACGTCCACCGCGAGGTGATTGGTGCTCAGGGAGATCGGGTCGCGCGTCATGATCTCGTCGATGCCGCGTTCGGTGATGTCGCCGTTGTCGGCCAGATGGCGGCGCAGATCGCCGTCGGTAAACACGCCGAGCACGCGTTCATCCGTATCCACGACGGCGACGGCGCCGGCGCGGGCTTGGGTCATGGCGAGTACGGCGTCCTTGACCTTCGAGCCGGTCGCGATCTTCGCCAGGCGATCCCCGGTGCGCATGATGTCCTCGACGCGGAGGAGCAGGGTGCGGCCGATCGCGCCGCCCGGATGCAGTTTGGCGTAATCATCCTTGGTGAAGCCGCGCGCTTCGAGCAGGACCATCGCCAGCGCATCGCCGACGGCCAGCGTAGCGGTGGTGCTGGTGGTCGGGGAGATGTTCAGCGGGCAGGCCTCGCGCGGAACGGCCACCGGTATGATCTCGTCGCTGAACTTCTTCTCGTACGGCGTAATCAGCAGATCGGGATCG
>CAYRPR010000199.1:0-5167 GCA_964425945.1 uncultured Verrucomicrobiota bacterium
GCGCGCGGGCGCGGGGCATCACGAAGAAGACGACTTGATGGAAACAAATGGTGCATTGAAGATTGCGTTGGCCTGTGGGGGGACCGGCGGCCATGTCATCCCCGGATTGGCCACGGCCGAGGCGCTTCGACAACGCGGCCACGAAATCACGCTATGGTTGACGGGGCGCGACGTGGAAGGCGAAGCGGTCAAGAACTGGCCCGGTCCCAAGATAACCGTTCCGGCGGAAGGTTTCCCGCGGGGGCTGTCGGTCGGCGCTTTACGGTCCCTGTGGAAAATCTGGCGCGCGGGCCGGCAGTGCAAGAAGCTCATGAAGAAGGACCGGCCGGCCGTTCTGCTGGCGATGGGGAGCTACGCATCCGCGGGTCCGGTACTGGCGGCGTGGAGCCTCAAGATTCCCTACGTCATGCACGAGGCGAATGTACTGCCCGGCCGGGCGGTATCGTTCTTCTCCCGCCGGGCGGCCGTCGTGGGCATCAGTTTTGAGGAAACACGATTTTACCTGCCGCGCCGGAATCTGGAGGTGACCGGGATGCCGCTTCGCCACGGCATGGGTGTTTCCACGGCCTCGGCGGACGGCCTGGATCGACTGGACAGGGGTCGCTTCACGATTCTGGTCATGGGCGGCAGCCGCGGCGCGCGGCACCTGAATGATATCGCTTCGCAGGCCATCCGGTCCGTCTGGAAAAAGGGTTGCTCCATTCAGGTCATTCATCTGACCGGCGCGGAGGACGAACAGCGGATCCGGTCCTATTATGAAACCGAGAGCATCCCGCACACGGTCCATGCCTTCACACACGATATGCGCTCGATCTATCGCATGACCGACCTCGCCATCTGCCGGTCCGGCGCGTCGACCTGCGCGGAGTTGATGGCCTTCAATGTCGCGGCCCTGCTGGTGCCTTATCCGTTCGCGGCCAACAACCACCAGATGGTCAACGCGCGCACCATGGAAAAGCTGGGCGGGGCGGATGTCATACCGGAACGGGAATTGAGCGTGGCCTGGCTGGGGGATTACCTGGTCGGCTGCATCGACAATCCCAAGCGATTGGCGCGGATGAGCGCGGCACTGCAAACACCCGTCGAAGGTTCCTCGGCCGAACGACTGGCCGATCTGGTCGAGCGGGTGGGGCGCGGGCGCCTGGAGCGGGCCGCCACGCAATGAGCCGGTTCACGTCAGCCGCGACGTGGGTCCGAAAAGGGAAAGGGACCGTACATCTGCTCGGCGTGGCGGGATTCGGCATGGCCGGACTGGCTTATCTCCTCCACAAGCGGGGATTCAGCGTAAGTGGTTGCGATGTGCTGGAGAACCGGTTGACGGATCGCCTGCGCGCTGAAGGCATAACCGTGCACCGGGGTCATGCCGTGGCGCATCTGGCGGACGATACGGACTGGATGATCCGGAGTACCGCCGTGACGCCGGACCATCCGGAAGTCGCGTGCGCGCGCCGGAAGGATATCCCGGTGTTTCTTCGCGGAGAAACCCTCCCGGCCTTGTTCGAGAATCGTTCCTCCATGGCCGTCAGCGGAACGCATGGAAAAACCACCACGACGGCGATGATCGCGCACATCTTGACACACGCCGGACAATCCCCGTCCTATTTTGTCGGAGGTGAACTGGATTCAAACGGCACCGTGGCGGGGGTGGGCCAGGATCGCACGCTGGTGGTGGAGGCGGACGAAAGCGACGGAACCCTTGTGCTGTATCATCCGGATATAGCGGTCGTAACGAACATAGATTACGACCACATGGAACATTTCCCCGACCAGGAGGGCTTCTTTGCGTGTTTCCGGATCTTTGCCGCCCAGACGCGCCGACGGCTGATCTACATGGATGATGATGCCCGCGCGCGGGATATCTGCGGATCGCACCCGCATGCCCTGTCCTGCGGATGCAATCCGGCCGCGGCGGTGCGCGCGGAGGATGTGGTGATGGACGGCGTCGGATCGCAGTTTGACCTGCTGTACGGCGACCGGCGCGTCGGACGCATCCGTTTGCCGCTTCCCGGTATGCACAACGTGCGCAATGCGCTCGCGGCCTGTGCCGCGGCGCGGGAGATGGAATGCGGGCACGAGGCCATCGCTCAGGCGCTGGCATGTTTCCGCCCGGTCCGGCGTCGCTTTGAGCCGGTTACGGTGCAGAATGACGTGCGCATCTACTCCGATTATGCGCATCATCCGGCCGAGATATCCGCCTTGGTGCAATCGACGCGTCTGCTCAAGCCGGGTCGCTTGCTGGCGCTGTTTCAGCCGCATCGCTACACGCGGACGCGCATGCTGGCCGATCAATTTCCTCCGGCCTTCGATGGCGTGGACCGCCTATGGCTCGTTCCCGTTTACGCGGCGTCCGAACCGGAGCAGGCCGGCGGCACCGCGCAGGATCTGACCGGGCATTTTGAAAAAAAAGGCGCGCCGCGCACTTTGTATATGGAGTCATTGGAGAAAGCGTGGCAGAATATAAAATCGGAGTTGAAAGCGGGTGACATTCTATTGATTATCGGCGCAGGGGATGTGGTGCAGGTGGCCGACTGGGCGCGCCGCGACATGCCCGCGATGGATCAGGGCGCATAGATCATGACGAATCGAAAATTCCAGGTTGTGACGGTGCTGATGGGCGGGCCATCCGCGGAGCGCGCCGTTTCATTGAATTCCGGTCGCGCGATCGCCAATGCCTTGCGTGATTCGGGCCACACCGTTCACGAAGTGGATGTTCAGTCCCATGACCTGATGATCCCCGCCGATACGGACGCCGTGTTCATCGCGTTGCACGGCGAATTCGGCGAGGACGGCGGCGTACAGGCCCTGCTGGATGAGCGCGGTATTCCGTATACGGGGGCCGGACCGGAATCAAGCCGCAAGGCGTTCGACAAGGAGATCAGCAAGACGTTGTTTGCATCCGCCGGTATTCCCACGCCGCCCTATGAGATTCTGTCGGCGGGTCAGCCGCGAACCCTGGCGCTCCCCGTGGTGACGAAGCCCCTGCGCCAGGGATCCAGCATCGGCATTCATCGCGTGTTCGATGAAGCGGATTGGCCCGAATCGTTCGCGGATACCTTGACCTTCGACGAGCGGGCGCTGGTGGAATCCTTCATACCGGGCGCGGAGTTGACCGTGGGTATTGTGGGGGCGAGGGTGTTGCCGGTGATCGAGATTCGCGCGCCGGAGGGGTACTACAACTACTCGGCCAAGTATACCGTGGGACAAACGGTGTACCGGGTCCCCGCGCCGATCACGGACGAACAGACGCGCCAATGTCAGGACTGCGCGTTGCGGGCCTACCGGGTGCTGGAATGCCGTGGCATGGGCCGGGTCGACCTGCGGATGACGCCGGAGGGCGATCTGTATGTTCTGGAGCTCAATACCATTCCGGGATTCACGGAGACCAGCCTGCTGCCGAAAGCGGCGCGGGCGGCCGGCATCGAGTTCCCGGAACTGTGCGAACGTATTCTGAACATGGCCCAGGTGAATTCAACGATTGCGGGATAATCCGATGATATGGGATGACACGGTATCCGGCGCCGGACGGCGCAAGAAGAGGAATCGGCGGCGCGCGCCGGTCAACCAACCGTTGCTGACCGTGCAGGCGCGAATAGCCGATCAGAAGAAAGCGAGAATGCACAAGTGGAGCGCCATCCTCGCGCTGCTGATTGCGCTGGCCGGGATCGGCTGGGTGGCCAAGACCGGATACGATTACTTCGGTCGCGTTTTGTTTTCCGGGAATGATCTCTTTGCCATCCGCGAACTGGATCTCCGTTCCGACGGGGTGTTGCGCGCGGCCCATATCAAGGAATACGCCGGAGTTGACGAAGGCAGTAATCTGTTCGCGATCGATATCAAGGAACTGCGACGCCAGCTGGAGAACATCCCGCTGATCCAATCCGCGGAGATTCGCCGTCAATTGCCGGACACGCTGGTGATCCGCGTATCCGAGCGCGTGCCGCTGGCCCGGCTGGGCATTGAAGACGGGCATTATCATCTCGCCGTGGACCGGGAAGGCCACGTGCTCGGACCGAGCGCCCGTTCGCCGCGCCTGCCGGCCATCACCGGCTACCGCGCCACGGGTTTGCGTCCGGGCAGTATCGTCCATGACCCGCTGTTTGCCGATGCGCTGAAAGTCGTCGACCTGTGCGATCGCACCCGCCTGGGTCAGCGCGTCAAGATCCGGAGCATCCACGTCAGCGATCCGGAAGTGCTGGAACTGCAACTGGTGGACGGCGAGCAGGTGGTACTCGATCGCGCCAGAATCGATGAAGGATTACTCATGCTGGACGACGCCCTGCAAACCGCACGCAGTCGGGGCGATGTGCTGCAGATCAAGGTGTTGGGTGACACGAATATCGCGGTGACGTACCGCTGATCATTCAACAGTAGATCATGAAAATGGATCCGGTCGTAGCTTTGGAAATCGGCACCTCGCAGGTTCGCGCCCTGGTGGGCGAAATGCGGGAGGACGGACATATCATGATCACCGGCGTGGGGATGTGCCCCTCCCGCGGCGTCCGCAAAGGCGAGATCATCGATTTCGAAAATGCGCTGGCCTGCGTACGCACGGTATTGCACGAGGCGGAGGACCAGAGTCAGGTCACCATCGGCGAAGTACATTTGTTGATCTCCGGCGGATTTATCCAGGCCGTGGTTAACCGCGGCAGCGTGCCGGTCAGCGGCCCCGACGGCGAGATCACCGCGGACGATGTGGAACATGCATTGGAAACGGCTCGCGCCATAAGTCTGCCGATGGAACGCGAGATCCTGCACACAATGCCCCAGCAATTTTATGTCGATGACCAGGAGGGCGTGATCAATCCGGAAGGCATGATCGGATCGAAACTGGCGGTATCCACGCTGATTCTGCACGGTGTGCGCAATCGCATCCGGAACACAGTGAAGGTCGTGAAAAGCGCCCAGACCGAAGTGCAGGACGTGGCCTTCGGCGGGTTGTGCGCCGGATTGGCGGTGCTGACGCCGGAACAGAAGGAAAATGGCGCGGTGGTGATCGACCTGGGCGGCGGAACCACCGATTATCTCATCTACGCGAACAAATCCATTGCGCTCGCGGGATCGATATCGGTCGGGGGCGACCATGTGACCAACGACCTGGCCATGGGCCTCGTTGTGCCGCTGGCCAACGCGGAGCGGATCAAAATCGAACAGGGTAACGCGATGGTGG
>CAYRPR010000200.1:0-5151 GCA_964425945.1 uncultured Verrucomicrobiota bacterium
GCGGGCGACAAGGAAGGCAAGGGCGGCATCTACAACTTCGTTACGAAGCGCGGCCATTGCCGCGGCAAGAACGCCAAGATCTCGTGGACCCAGGTCGAGGCCGGGGCCGCGATCACGTGGAAGTATCCAAGCGTGATCCTCGAAGGCGACGGATCGTCCGGCGAGTTCTATTCCGTGGCCGTGACCAACAACCGGATGCAGGCCGATACGGGAACCAAGATGATCCATATCGGGAACAACACCAAGAGCACCATCGTGTCGAAAGGCATCTCGGCGGGTGAATCGATCAACAGCTACCGGGGACTGGTCCAGGTCCTGCCCGACGCGTTCAACTGCCGTAACTATTCCAATTGCGATTCGATGCTGATCGGCACGAAATGCAGCGCAAACACGTTCCCGTACATCGAATCGGAAAACAGCACCGCGGTGATCGAACACGAGGCGACGACATCGCGCGTGAGCGAGGACCAGATATTCTATTTGAAGAGCCGCGGGTTGAGCGAGGAGGACGCCATCTCGATGGTCGTCAACGGCTTCGCGCGCGAGGTGTTCAAACAATTGCCGCTCGAGTTCTCGGTGGAAGCCGTGAAACTCCTCGAGATGAAACTGGAAGGGAGCATCGGGTAAGAGATGACCACAGCCGACGTACAGATTGAAAAGCCCACGGACTACCTGCCCGGGTTCGATGAAGAACAGTTTCTCAAGGTGACGGAACAGGGCGAACCGGCCCTGCTGATCGCCAAACGCGAGGAGGCGTTCAACGATTACCGGACCATTGTCGCGCCGACGGTCACCACAGAGGAATGGCGCCGGACGGATCCCACGCTATTCCCGTTGGGCGAGATGACGCGCCTGCCCAACTTGCGGCTGGTCGACGCATTGCCATCCAACTCATGGGACGGTCATTTCGATGTGGTCGTGGCCGTGAACGCGAAGGAATTCGCGATCACCGATCGTACCGGCGTGTTGAAGAAGCACGGGATCACGGTGCTGTCCCTGGCCGATGCGGCGGAACAGAAGCCGGACCTCGTGAAGGAGTACCTGCAAGGCAAGGCGCTGCCGGCCAAGTCCGGCAAGTACGAGGCGTTCAACGACGCCTTCTGGAATTTCGGACTGCTGATCCATGTGCCGGACAAGATCGAATTGGAGAAGGGCATCCTGGTGCGATATCACATCGACGCCGCGGACGGCCTGTTCATCCCGCGTACGGTGGCCGTGGTTGGAAATCACAGCCGCGCGGTTATCGCCGAGCATCTCGAATCACCGGATACGGTCCGTTTCATGACGGTGCCGGAACGCGAGCTGTACGTCGGCGAAGGCGCCAACCTGAAGATGGTGAGTCTGCAGGAGTGGGGTGTGAAGAGCTACCAGATCGCCAATGACTGGGGGCTGGTCCAGCGCGACGCGAATCTGAATTGGTTCACACTCAATTTCGGAACGAAACTGAGCAAGATGAAGTTCGGCAGTGACGTCGCCGGGCCCGGCTCGGCCGCCGATATGGACGGCATCTTCTTCGCGACGGGCAAACAGCATATGGACCAGCGCACCCTGCAGATACATTCGTCGGCCAACACCTACAGCCGCTTGCTCTACAAGGGCGCGGTCAAGGACAAGGCCCACTCGATCTATCAGGGCCTGATCATTGCCCGTCCGGGCGCGATCAAGGTGGACGCCTATCAGACCAACAACAACCTGGTGTTGAACGAAGGCGCGCGCGCGGATTCCATTCCGGGCCTGCTGATCGACGCCGACGACCTCAAGTGCAGTCACGGATCAACGCTCGGCAACCTGGACCCGGAACAGATGTTCTATCTGCGATCGCACGGCATCGGCGAAAACGAGGCGCGCCGCCTGCTCATTATGGGCTTTTTCGAGGAGGTCGTTGAGCGTATACCGTACGAGTTCATCCGTGATATCGTACACGAGAATATTCGCGAGAAGATGGGAGAATAGGGCATGGGCTTGTTCGGCGGTAAGTGGCTGGAAGCGGCTTCGGAACAGGAATTTGAGCAGAGTGACCGGAAACTGATCGACCTCGACGACGGCGAGAAAGTAGGGCTGTTCAAACTCGAGGACGGCTACTACGCCGTCAGCGCTTGGTGCAGTCACCAGCGGACCTCGTTGATCAACGGCGATATCGAGGGCCATGAGATTATGTGTCCCCTGCATGGCGCGCGGTTCGATCTGCGGACAGGCAAACATCTCTGCCTGCCGGCCGTGCGGCCGATCGAGAGTTACCCGGTCAAGGTCGAGGATGGCAAGATCTTCATCAAGGTATAGTGGGTCCCGCTTCCAGCGGGACCATGGGCCGACTGGAAGTCGGCCCCACGTCAGAGGAAAACAGCATGACCCACTCAAGCGTCAGTGATACACGCTCCGAGAAACTGGACGTGGAACGTCTGCGTCGTGATTTTCCGATTCTGCACCAGACCATCTACGGTGGGAAGCAACTGGTCTATCTCGACAACGCGGCCACGTCGCAGAAACCCCGCGTCGTCATCGATGCCCTGACGGAATACTACGAGCGCTATAACGCCAATGTTCATCGCGCCCTGCATTATCTCGGCGAGCAGGCGACGGCGCGCTACGAGGAAGCCCGGGCGAAAGTGGCGGGATTCATCGGGGCGCCGGGCGTGAGTTCCCTCATCTTCACGCGGGGTACGACGGAAAGCATCAACCTGGTCGCCTTCGCGTGGGGCCGCGCGAATGTGCAGGCCGGCGACGTCATCATCGCCACCGGCATGGAACATCACAGCAACCTGGTTCCCTGGCAGATCCTCGCGCGCGAGAAGGGCGCGAAACTGGAATTGGTTCCCGTCCTGGAGGACGGCACGCTGGACTTCCCGTCCTTTACGTCTCTTCTGTCCTCGAAGGTCAAGCTCGTTGCCGTCACGCACATGTCCAACGTGCTCGGCACGGTGAACCCGGTCAAGGACATGGCCGCCGCCGCGCATCGGGTCGGGGCCAGGATCTTGGTGGACGGGGCGCAGAGCGTCCCGCACATGCCGGTCGATGTGCAGGCGCTGGATTGTGATTTCTACGCGTTTTCCAGTCATAAGATGTGCGGCCCGACCGGAGTCGGTGTGTTGTACGCCCGCGAGGAATTGCTGGAGGCCATGGGGCCTTTCATGGCCGGCGGCGAAATGATCAGCAAGGTGAACGACGACTACTCAACATGGGCCGATTTGCCGTACAAGTTTGAGGCCGGAACGCCGAATATCGGCGATGCAATCGCGCTCGGCGCGGCGGTGGATTACCTGACCGGTGTCGGCATGGACCGGATCCATGCGCACGAACAGGAACTGACCGCCTATGCCGTCCAGCAACTGTCCGATATTCCGGACGTAAAGGTGTTTGGTCGCGCGCCCGAGCGGGGCGGGGCGGTATCGTTCGAGGTGAAGGACATCCATCCGCACGACATCTCGCAGTATATCGATCAGGAAGGCATCGCCATCCGGGCCGGGCACCTCTGCGCCCAGCCGTTGATGCGCCGGCTCGGCGTTACGGCCGTGAGCCGGGCGAGCACCTACCTGTACAACACGAAGCAGGAAATCGACCGGCTGGTTGAGGCCGTGCGGAAAGCTCAGCACTTCTTCGCCCATGGATGATCTCGAACAACTGTATCAGGATATCATCATCGACCACTACAAGCATCCCCGCAACCATGCGACGTTGCGCGAGGACGAGGTGCTGGCCGATGAGGAGAACCCGATGTGTGGTGATCAGATCCGCCTGACGGCGCGCGTCGAAAACGGTCGAATTGCCGATGTGCGGTACGATGGCAAAGGATGCGCGATCAGCCAGGCGTCCGCGTCGATGATGACCGAGACATTGAAGGGCAAGACGGTCGAAGAAGCCAACGCGTTGATTGGTCAGTTCGTTCAAGCCATGCGCGGCGAACGAGAGTTTGATTCCGATACGCCCGAGGACCTGCTCGCCTTGAGCGGCGTCCGTAAGTTCCCCCTGCGCGTCAAATGCGCAACGATGAGCTGGCACGGGATGGAGAAGGTCCTGAAACAGCTTGCCGGATGAGAGGTCGGTTCACCACGGACGCACCCGGATCAACACGGACAGGATTGCCCCGGATGTCTCTGAGGGATTCGGATTCCCTGCATTTCTCATGAGAAATGCGGCTAGAGGTCTTCCAGGTGGTCCGTGTCGCGGACGGCGCGCAATTTCTCCCGGGTCTCGTGACTGGCGATGTCATCGAAAAGCGCCTTGATTTCCTGTGACGGCGCTTTGGCCGCAAGCCCCTGATACAGGGTGATCAACTGGTCGTGGAAGCGCAGGGCCAGGGAGAGGACGCCGGCCGTGTCCACCTGTTCGAGCGTATCAGCGAGCGTCTGATGGTCCGGAGGCAGATTCAAGTCCGGTTCAAACGCGGTTTCCAACAGCTTGCGTGTGTCCTTCTCCTCGTAATGCTCAAGCGCCTCGCTGAGCAGTCGTTCATGATGGGCCAGATAGTGCAGCAGAAGCCCTACGCGTTCTCGCTCGTGACCTTCGGCAAGCTGGTCATAGTGGTCGGCCAAGGTTTCGTGGAAGGTGCGGGTCCAGTCGAGGATGTCGCGTATATGTCGAAAGCGCATGACACATTCTCCTTCGTCAGGCGGATTATTTCGCTCTCTTTGCTTAAGTCTCTGCCGGACAGCGAGCCAAGTCAAGCGGGGGCGAATAGAAACGGGATGACCCTGATCCGGGTTTGCTTGATTCCCCGATACCGGTTGTGGTATTAATGGTATATGAACATAAGAAATTCATACGAAACATTCCAGGGCGCGTACCCCGTGGCTGCCGCCGAAGTGAGTACCCGGTCCGCCTTCATCGCGCGGACGTATAACCATGTGTTCGGCGCGATCATGGGATTTGTCGGGATCGAAATCCTGCTGTTCCAGATCGGCTGGGCGGAAGTTATTGCCCGGAGCATGTTGAGCGTCAACTGGCTGCTGATCCTCGGCGCGTTCATGGTGGTCGGCTGGCTGGCCAGTCATACCGCGGCGCGATCGGTATCGCTCGCTGCGCAATACGCGACGCTGGCGGCCTTCGTCGTGGCCGAAGCGCTGATCTTCGTGCCGATGCTCTACATCGCCTAGTATTACTCGCCGGGCGCCATCACGAGCGTATTCGACTGATGACCGATTGGCGTCATAAACG
>CAYRPR010000201.1:0-5149 GCA_964425945.1 uncultured Verrucomicrobiota bacterium
CGCGCGATTCGGCGCGAGGCCCTGCGCGATCTGCCGGTGTTCAACGGCCTGCATCGCTTCCTCCCCACCCTGCTCCGTTACCAGGGGTACACGGTCATCGAAATCCCGGTGAATCATCGTCCCCGCGTCTGGGGCGAATCGAAGTACGGCATCCACAACCGCCTGTGGCGTGGCCTGCGCGACTGTTTCGGCATCCGCTGGTTCAAAAAACGCGCGTTGCCGGGCGAACGTGTAGAAATGACCAATAAGACTCCCTGAAGCAAGGGGCCATGCGAATGGCGCCGCCAACAATTCTTGATGAGCGGGCTGCGGTGTGGCATGGCGTGGACGGTCATGCATGATTCCGGGAAACAACACGGCCAGTCGGAATGGATCCGGAAAACGGTGGGCCCTCCGCTCACCGCGCAATCGCCTTTCCAGCGCCTGCGAGCGTTGATCCACAGCGCTCAACCCTTCACGAGAAAGCCCCGTCATGCCGACACCGATCGAATCCCCGTTCGAAAAGTTGTTGGTCAAGATCGTTACTGACGGCGTCGCGTTTACTCCGTCGGTGGTGTTGCGATGTGCGTCGCCCGGCGATCGCGTGGACGCGTGACCGCCCGTCAGTCGCCCGTGGGCGAGACGCGAAACTCACGGATGCTGGGTATGGAACGTAAGCGATCCGCCAGTCGCGAGGCGTTGGCCGGATCGGTTGTACGAATGATCATGCGATATTCGAAATAGCCGCTGTCGTTGACCCGATAGCTCATGTTCGCCACCTCGAATCCGTGTTCCTTCAAAAGCGCCCGCACCTCCGGTTCGGACATGGCCTGATCCCGCTCGAACCGCACATAGTGATGCGCGTAGCTCTGGGTGGGCATGTGCGCCTCGATCCAGCGGAATCCCGACAGGATCCCGATGGCCATGACCGTTGACAGTATCGCCGGAAAGTAGAAGCCGATCCCGAACAGGATACCGATGGCGGCGGTCATCCAGATGGAGGCCGCCGTCGTGAGCCCCCGCACAGTGAGGCCCTCCCGGAAGATCACGCCGGCGCCCAGAAATCCTATGCCGGTCATGATGCCCTGCGCCATGCGGGTCGGATCCGTGCGCACCGTATCCATCGGGACGCCCGGGAGCCATTTCCACTGATACAGCGTGACCAGCATCAGCAGACTCGACGCGACGCAAACCAGTGAATGGGTCCGGAAACCGGCTGGACGGCCATGGAAACTGCGCTCCAGGCCAATGATGCCGCCGGCCACCATGGCGCCGGCCAGATGAATGAAAACGATCATGTAATCCGACTGAAGAAACGCCTGCATCGTTCACTCTCCCTATGAAGTCAAACGGGCGATGTTATGATATCCTTTCACGAATGACAAGTAGAGCTCGCGACGAGCGGACGAGGACGTAGCGCCGACACGCCCATGACCGGCCTGTCACGCGGGGTCGTCAGTCGTCGAAGAAGGATTCCCACGGCGTGCCGGCGAAAGTCTTCTTGAGTACGCCGTAATTCGAGATCATCGCGGACAAGGGACGGTCATTCTGGCGGCGCATCGGACTGCGCAACGGTTCTTCGCGCACGCCCAGAAACCGGAGGATCTCACTGCAACACGCGGTTTGGTCGGTCACCAGGGTCTCGTAATACAATTCCATGAACGGGTGCGCGCGGAAGAGTGCTTCGTATTTCCGTATGTAGCCGGTGGTGGCCTCGAACATGGCCCGGCATCGCGCCGGCGTCAGTTCCACGCTGGTTTCCGGCATCGGTTCCTCATTATCGAGCAGGCGGTACTGCCGGGTCTGATCGGCGATGGCGCCGGAGGCCAGTACGCGCAACAGGTTGCCGCGCTTCAGATGGATGACGTAGAGCTGCCGATCCCGCACCAGGTACTCCAACAGCGCGCCGACATCCGGCAAACCCCAATTACGGGCATACGGCCCGCCCAACTGATAATACAGGATCTTCGCCCCGACGGCGCCGTCGCCGGGACGCGGGCGCAGCAGGGCATCGACGTGGCGCACCAGGCCCTCGGCGCGGAGACGGGCGAGCTGCCCGGGATCGCGGAGCTTCCATTCCCCTATTACTTCGCCGCACTGGCGTATGGCCGGATGGGAATGAAGCAGGGACAGGAGATATGTGGAGCCGGTACGGCCGCCGGACAAGAGAATGAAACGCCGGGCTTGTGGCGCCCGGTTATTCATGACGCGCGCCGGCCGCACCCGATGTAGACGCGTTCAAAGCAGGATGCACCCTCTTGGCGACGTATCGGCTGCCCATCACCTGCAGCAGCGCGGCATAGTTGACGCGGAACCCGATCATGTCGCCGACGGACAACAGCGGCGCGTCCGCATCCAATTCCACCGCCGCGACATCACTGCTCTTGCCGGCCAGCCGGTGACGGACGTCCACCGGAGTCAGGCCCGAGATATCGGTATCCAGATACCCCACATCGACGAGGGCGCGCCCGACATCTCCCTTCCGCTTGATCTCCAGGACCTCTGCTTCGAGAAGGGCCGTATCCCCCCGCAATCCCGGCAGTACACGTCCATCCACGGGATCGGTGCCAAGAAATATCGCCTCGCCGATGCGCAGATGATTCACAAACGGCGGGATCCTACCGTCACGCAGAAGGCGGAGAATGGCGCTCCCCCCGACGGAGATGAGGTGCGTGTTCAATGCCGGCACACGCGACAGCTCATCCCGGCATCGCGCGAGCCGGCGGAACGGTTCCTCGCGTATCGGGTCCATCGACATGCACCCCAGATTCGCGCCGAGTCCCACAATGCGGATATGTTCCAGATTGCACACCCGAGCGGCCATCCGGACCAGTTCCTCCGGCTCCATGCCCTCGCGCAGATCGCCCAATTCGATCATCAGCACGATGCCATGCCGTTTGTTCCGACGTCCGGCCTCTTCGTTCAGCGCCTCGATCACCTCCACCTCGCTGTTCAGGCTCACGGGACAATGCCGGACCACTTCGCCCACGGCATCGCGCGCGGGCGCGCGCAGGAACCAGGGTTCCACGTTCGGGAATACGCGTTCGATGACGCGGAGGTGTTCAATCCGGGAATCGCCGATTTGGCGGACTCCGAGCGTGCGCAACGCCTCGAGGGATGGCGCATGCCCGCATAACACCTTGGCGGCCACCAGGCGATCTGCGCCATGGGCTTTGATCCAGCCATCGACGGTATCCAGGTTATGCCGGATGGCATCCAGATGGAGGGTCACGCGACTCACGGGGCATGCCTCATTTCAGCCTGTTTGCTGTAAAAACCTTCCCGCTCGTACATCCGCCGCGCCGGATTGTCGTACTGCACATGCAACTTCATGTTGCCGCCGCACAACGCCAGCGCGCGCCGCACGAGGCCGGTACCGACACCGCGATTCCTCATCGACGATTCGACGCCGACGAAGAGCAGGATATACGGGGGCTGAAACCCCGACATGCCGGTTTTAAGCGTGAGCAGGGCGCCGATCAATTGTTCGCCGCGCGCGGCAAGCAGGGCGAAACCGCCCTGGCCCGCGCCCGGCAGAAAGGCGTAATCGAGGGCGCGCTCCACGTCCGGCAGCTCGTCGTGATACGGCCGCATGACCTCGTGAAAAAAGCGCGCGAGCTGCTCGCGGTCGAGCCACGACGGTAGATCCTCGCAGCGCCTGATTTCCGTGATGCGAATATCATCCATGCGTCAGCCGGGCCTCCGATGATGCGGTCCATTCGTCTCGCGCGGAGAGCAGATCCAGAAGGGCGGCGGCATAACGCTCCTTTACAAAGGGGAATTGCGCCGTCCACCAGGTCGCCACCAACTCGATATTCATTTCAATCGCCTGCAGGCGTCCGTCCGGCGCGCGCATCATATCAATGGCCGCATATCCGACGCCGCCCCGCGTCGCGGCGCAACTGGCGTGTTTCAATACGGCTTCGATCCCGGGCGGAAACTCGAACAGGTCACGATCGGGCTCGCCCCCCCGGACGCCTTCCATGTAGGGGCCGTCAAAGTAGGCGAGGAGGGGCGCCTGCCGGGCAATCCAGGAAATGATCATCTTCCCGTTGAAGAGCTCCGCCTTGTACAAATCGCCATCATCGGGATTGACCTCCTGGCAGAAAACATCCTTCCCGGGATCCCATTCGAGCCGGTCGACGCCGTCCCGCGTGAAGGTGGCCAGTCCCATCGCCTTCATGGTGCCGGAGCGCTTGAGCAGTATGCGCTCGACGTCCCAGCGGTCGAACAAGTCCAGCACCGCCCGCCGGTCGGCGGCGAGGCTCCACGTCATGGTATCGACGCCCTGTTCGCGCAGAAAGACAAGCGTCTCGGGCCGCGACCAGCCGTTGCCCCCGTAGCTGCGCAACAGGCGACGAATCGGCGGCGGGACCGTCTTGTTGCTGATCAGGACGTCGTGCTCCCGAAGAGCCGCTTCGGACATATAGGCGGAACTGCCCAATTGCGCCCCGTGCCCACGGCGAAGCAATTCGGCGCGCAAGTGATCATAGAGGGTGTGGGCGGATACATGATCCAAGTAGTTTTCCAGCAGAACGTTCATTTCACCCCCCGTGGCGACGACAATCCGTGCGACGCCCATCCTATCCCAGCTTGTCGAGTTATCGCCATGAAAAAGTACGTCGAGTCGATCCCGGTCAGCCCGAGGTTGTGCCATGCCGCCAGACCCGCTATGCTCCGTCCGATGAATGCGGATACGGAAACCCATTTGCTGAATTGTTTCCGCGTCGTTCTCGCGTCCGGCGATCGTCCGCGGCCACGCCCTCCCGCATCGATCCGGTGGGACGATTTTCTGACCGCGTCGAAACGCCACGGCCTGCTGCATCATTTCCACGACGTGCTGGATGGCGACACACCCGATTACGTGATGGCGGCCGCGGCGCATCAGCGGGAGCGCGCCGAGTCGCTGGATCGAAGGGCGTTGTACACCGTACAGTTGGCCGACCGGGCGTTGGGGAATGAAGCGATACCCTACGCGGTTTTGAAGGGCCCTGCGCTCCATCGAACCGCGTACACGGGGCACGCGCCCAGATCATACGGCGATGTGGACATTCTGGTTCGCCGACGCGACCGGGACCGCGCCCTGCGCGCCATCGAGCCGCGCTGGTTTGCACAACGCGCCGGACGACTTTCCAAATCGTTCGTGCGAAGAATTCACTTTCACGCCCTG
>CAYRPR010000202.1:0-5095 GCA_964425945.1 uncultured Verrucomicrobiota bacterium
ACGACCGCGCCGAGCGCGACGCGCCATACCCGCAATTCCAGCACGCCGATTCGTTCCGGCTCAAACAACGACCACGGCCGGGTCCATCCGTCGCCGAGAAATACCCCGGCCGCAATCAATAAGGGACAGGTACCCAGCAGTATCCAGAACCATGTCTGACGTGATCTCATTTCGTACCACAATCTATCATAATCATTCTCAAGAGGAGGAACCACGGATGAACACTGATTAACACAGATTTCATTATTATCACGAAAAGATAGGAAACCGCAGATTACGCGGATTTCGCGGATATACATCATGAACATTTCTTTGTCTTATTCTTATTCTCCCTTCTCTGGATGGGTGCCCCGCAACTGCGGGGCGGGGTGGGTATCCGTGTTTATCCGTGTTCATCCGTGGTTAAACTCCTTTGGCCGTCGTTACTCATCAGATAGTCCGCCAGGGCTTCCGCGCCCTTGATCCATCTCGGCCCGGGGCGCAACAGCCAGTCGGGATTGATCCTGTCGCAGATCCGGCCCTGTTCCACGGCGCGGATACGCCCCCACCCCACGCGGCGGCTGACGGCGTCGCTCGCGTGGACGGAGGATATCATGTACGCCAGCAGGATCACGTCCGGATTTTCCCGCACGATCCATTCGGCGCTGACCTGTTTGTATCGCCCCGGCAAATTTTCGCCGATATGCCGTCCGCCGGCCCAAGTGACAAGTTCATGCATGAACGATTCCCGGCCCGCCGTGGTCAGCGGCTGTTTCCAAATCTCGACATAGACGGCGGGACGTTCCCGCCCGGCAAAGATATGATCGGTCCGGGCCGTCAACTCGTCGCGCCGCCGCGTCATGTCCTTGACCCACCGTTCCGCGCGGTCGGGATCGCCGAGCGCTTCGCCGATCACGCGGGCGGCCTGCATCAATCCGTCCCAGTTCTCGCAGGGCAGGACGTGCGTCTGAATGTTCATCCGGTTCAGCCGGTGGATCAGCGGGCCCTTTTCGAGATCCGTCGCGAGGACGATATCGGGTTTCAGCCGGTGCAAGGCTTCGAGATTTGGCCGGCCGAATCCGCCGACGGCCGGAATCGCGGCCGCTTCGGGCGGGTAATCGCACGCGGTCGAGCGGCCGACCAGATGATCGCCGAAACCGAGTTCGAACACCAGTTCGGTCAGACTCGGCGCCATACTGAGGACACGGGGACTGGATTCGGCCCGGGCAGATGCCGCGAGCAGTCCGGCGATCAGCGAGCAAGCGAGGAGAAATGGACGGTCAACGCGCACGGGATTCCAGCGCTTCCATGACCAGCGTCACCCGCGCCGCGCCCGGCGACCGGTCGGAAATGAGGATACTGCATTCGGTAATGCGCCACGGCGGGCGCTGCGATTCCGCCCGCTCGATCCATGTGCCGAGTTCCAGCAGGGTTATATCGTCGAACATCACATCCATCCGTTGCAGGGTCCAGCCCGGCAGGGTGCTTCGGCTCTCGCGTTGACGAATGTCGGCCCGCAACCCCGGCAGGGTCTGCTTGAGTAATTCCGACAGGGGTTCGGGTTGCCGGGAGGACAAGGCCTCAAATAGCGCGACCGCTTCGCGATCCGCCCGCCATTGGCCATTCATACGCTGGAGCTGCTCCCATTCCGCCGCGCGGCGATCCAGCCGCTCGCGGTACATCGCCACCTGCTGAACCGACCGCGCGGTTAGCAGGATGCCCGCCGCCCACACCAGCACGACGGCCGCCGACATCATGGTACGCGTATTTCGGTTCATCGGACGCCTCCCGCGGTGACGCGAAAATGCACGCGTTCGTCCTCTCGCGCGTCCTGCCGGTCCAGCGTGACGTTGTATCCCCGCGATTCCAGAAATGATTTCAGGGCGTCGCACCGGTTCCAGTCGTCGGTCGCGCCCTGTACCAGCACATAGTCCGGCCGGATGGAAACCGACTCATACGACAGGCCCGCCTCGCCGGCCAGGCGCAGTATATCCGCCAAGACGGCCGTGTCCGGAGGATTGAAGGCCTCGATAAAGGGCGTCACCTGTCCCTGGCGCTCATCCATCGCACGCCGTACGATCAACAGGAGATCTTCACCCCGCGCGGATTGAGGCGCACCGGTCAGTTCGGACGCCAGTCGGGTGATCCGCTGCTGGATTCGCTCTTCCCGGGCGTCCAACGCGAACAGCCAGGCGACGTTCAACAGACACAACATCAATCCGGCGGCGATCCAGATGCCGGCGGCGCGCCGGTCGCGTTGCCGGTCCCATTCCAACATGCGCGGATGAGCGAGTTGGCCGGTCAGAAAATTCCATGCGGCGCCGGCGGGTTCCATCGCCCGCGCGCAGAGCGCTTCGGCGAGGAACGCGGCGGGGCGTTCGGTGACACGGAACGCATCGGCCGGGATGAAGCTCATCTGCTTTTGCAGACGGTCCAGCAGGTTCGGATCCTGCGCGCCCGGTCCGGTCCACGTCCATTGCAGGCCGGCCGGCCCGGCCGATTCCGACTGGGACTGCAGCACGCGCTGAACGCGGTCGGCAAATTCCTTGATCGCCGCATCGCCGCCCTGCCGCCAGGCGGCCACGCCGAACCGGATGTGATGCGCGCCGGCAATCTGTTCGCCGCCCCCCCATACCAGCGATGCGCGATCGTGACCGATGTAACAAACCGCCCGGGAACCGGGCGTCGCCGGCGCACGGGACCAGAGCGCCAGGCCTTCGTGGTCAAGCAACATCGGTTCAAGGCCGGCCTGCTGGTACCGGTCCGCCCGCGCGGTCACCGAATGCGCGCGCGCGGCGACGGCCAAGGCCTGGATGGCGCCATCGGCGCCCGGACGATGCGCCGGGAATCCGTACACGCAGGTCTCGAGCGGAAACGGAAGCTGGATATCGAGCAGGGAAGGCAGCACCTTGCGGGATTTCGCCCACGACGCGAAGGGCGTGGCAAGCCAGCGGGTGATGCATTCCCGGACCGGCAGACAACCGACCTGCAAGCCTCCGTCGCGCCGCAATTCGTCGCGCGCGCGATTCCATGCGTCGTCGGCCGGATCGACCCGTCCGTCGTACACGGTTTCATATTCGATGCGCCGGCCGGCGCGGCGGCCGCGAACGATGATGATCGCGTCCTCCGAAAGATCGATTCCGTAGCAGGTCTTGACAAATGGCGAGTCGGACATCGGGATCAGATTACCCATTGAATAATACGAATGTACCCGGTTGTATCGCGGTGCGCCAGCGCCCATAACTGACGGGAGGCGCCCGCCTGGTAAGCCCGGGCTTCGATGCGGAAAAATGAACTGCGCACATCGATGAACGGGCGCACATCACGCAGGGCATTGGGATCGGCCGTCGATAACAATCCCTCGATCGAATAAAACGGGTCAGTGTCGCGCGCGGCCAGGATGTAGCGCACCAGGTGATCGCGCTCGAAACCCAGGACGCCGAGCAGGACTTCGCGGGAGGCGGTATTGATGTTGACCGGTACGGGTCGTGTGCGGAGCATGGGCAGGACGGTGATCTGATCGATGATGTTGGCCTCGAATTCGCGTTGCAGGGCGCGCTGGCGCATGCGGGGTTCGAAATAGGTGAGCGAGAAGCCCTCGATCCACGGCAGTTCGCCCCATGTGCGCAGGCGGTCGTTGGGCGGCCGGTACGGCGGCTCGCGCTCCAGATAGAAAGAGGCCTCGCGTATGCCTTCGTCGTCGCGGTCGATCCAGTCACGCAGGGCTTCCATGCGCTGTACGGGCGTGAAATCGCCGCTCAGCGTCATAACGTCCATGATGATGCGTTGCGAACGGTCCACCGCCGCCAGATCGCCTTCGATGGACAGGTTGTTCAGATCGAAGAACCGTTGTTCGTCGAACACCTGCGTGATGATCGCGATACCGTCCGGCGTTTCCCATTCGCGGTAGCGGGTCCATTCCTCCCCGAGATGATCCACCGCCTGATCGTCTTCGCGGGCCAGCGATTGGAGCACATGGAAAGCGGCGTCGGTCAGCGCCTGACCGAGTCGCGCCTGTTGCAGGACCGTCGCTTCGAGACGATGGGCGGCGAGGGCGGCCCATTGCGCGTGCATGATCAATGCGGCGACCACGGCCAGCAGAACGAGCACCAGAATGAGGACCATGCCTTCCTGGCCCGATCGATCCGCGGGCGTGTCGCCCTGTTCGTTGCCGGCCAGGTGGATGGCCGTGCGCGCCCGGCCGTGACGCCGGCTCCAGGATTGAACGAAGGTCATCAGGCCACGCACCGCGAGGCAGAACACGCCTCCACCGAGGTAGGCGAGCGCCAGCATCCAGGTGGTTTCCCGCGCCATCCCCTCGCGCGTCATGGCCACGGCGGCCATCAGGCCCGCGATGGCCAGCGAGATGGCCCCCAGAATCAGCAGGAGCAGGTGCAGTTTGCGGACGAATCGCCGCCGTTTCGAGCGGCGATGCTCGGGCGAGGCCGCCCGAAGCGCGGAGCTGGTGGTATGTTTTGTGTAGATGTCCATGATCGGTCCGGCTTCCGCCGTCTGCGGCGGCCGCTATTTCCGGAAATAGGCTGTTTGTATCGTTTCCGGGCCAATAAGCAAAGCTTGATCTGGCGGGGCAATTCCCCGATATTGACCGGCAAATGCCGCCGCCGCGCGGCAGGCAACTCATTCGCAATGAACAGGGTGATACCGTGATGCGATTTCTACCAGGCGGACTTTTCGCGCTCGCGTTGTTCTGCGCCGCATCGGCCGGCGCGCAATCCATACCCACGAAACAGGATGAGGAGGACCAGGCGTATCGCCATCTGGCGCTGGCCAACCGGGCCTACGAGCAGAAGCAGTGGGCCGACGCCGTCGCATCATACCGCGAAGCCCGGCTACGGTACCTGTCCCTTACGGAAACCGCCGATTCGTGGTCTACCGAACTGATCGCCTTCCGGATCCAGCACTGCGAGGAGCGGCTGCAGGACATCGTCGAGCGGACCGGCCGGTCGGAGCAGGATTGGCTGGATGAACTGGAGAAGCTGGCCGAGGACGAGAACCGGCATTACCGGACGCTCTATGAATCGCTTTTGAGCGAGAACCGCTATCTTCAACAGCGGCTCGACGAACTGGAACAGGAACTCGAATTATATCACGAGAT
>CAYRPR010000203.1:0-5078 GCA_964425945.1 uncultured Verrucomicrobiota bacterium
CTGAACCTTGCCTAAATCTCCCTCAAGACTGGCTCCGCTCGCGGGACCACCGCGGTTCCGCTACAATGAAACCATCGTTTCTCGCATTGGTGTCGAGGTTCAGGTTTCAGGTCGCAGCGACCTTCTCGCACGCGATATAGTTCACATTCGAAACAACTTACAGGATAGCCATATTGACGTTGGCGTTATTGTCGTTCCTTCTGACGAGTTCGAATACCGACTCACTGATCGAGTTGCCAATGTCAGCTACGCGACACGATATATCGAACAGGAGCTCCGCGAAGCCCAGAACTATCCAATCATTCTAATCGCAGTGGAACATGACGGATACTCCGATACTCCACTACCGAAGAAGACCACGAATTTAGGCAAACAGAAGAAGGTTAAGTAAACCACACCTGTTCCCTGTCGTCGATGTCAATCCACGTATGAGTGGTCTGCGCACAACCGGCCATTACCAGTACTTCGCCAGCCCCAACATCACGCTGTGGGCGTAGGGTTCATCCACGACCGTTTCCCAATGCGTGCCGTCGGGCAGGTGCGTGTCGTAACGGAATGCGTCATACGTGAAATAGCGGTAGGCCATGGACAGTTCCCAGCCTTCGCGGACCTCGTACGCCAGCCCGCCGCCGATCCGGTATCCCCACAGCCACTCGTCAAAATCGTACCGGCTTCGTTCCGGCGACGTTTTCCGCTCTTGGATATTGCCCTTCCCCACACCCAGATCACCAAACAAGCGCCAGTTATCCGCCAAACGAATCGAGGGTTGCAGGGCGACGAATACGCGATATGGAATCTTGTAATCCAGATGCGTCTCCGGATCGGTCGTGTCCAGACTCCATTCCGCCGTACTGATGCCCAGGCTGGTGGCTACCGCCAGCGAGAAAGTCGGATTCACCTCGAACCGGTATCCGCCCACCAGATCGAACTCCGCGCCGTAAGCCCAGTTCTTGTATTTGCTGTTCGGCCGGTCATACATATAGGTGTATTCCGGCTCAAACGCCGTCTCGGTGTAGGATACCTCAAGCGCGGTGAAAAACTGACCCGCGGCGGGAAGAGCGAACAAAACGCCGAACCCCAACACACCACCCAGCAAGACCAGACCTGATAGCCGTCTCATTGCCATGCTCCTTTCCATAGTGCGCTCCAGCGCAGAGATATAATGACAGATCCGGTTCATGTCGTCCAGCGCGGGATCGGTCCCAGCCCCGGAAAATGAGGGTTGATTTTGCCGGGTCGTCGGATACCCTGCCGCGGTTTCCATGGGAGCGCTGATGGATTATGAATGCTGAGTTTGTGGTCGGGGACATTCGTGTGCAGGTGTTGGGTCCGTATCTGGTTCGGATCGAACAACGCGGTCCAGCCGGATTCGAGGACCGCGAGACGTTCACGATCGTTCATCGCGCTCCCGATGCCGCGAGCGCCGATCTTCTGCAATCCGATGGCGAGCAGGTTGTGGCAACGCCGCATTTTCGCGTGCGCATTGATGATGCAAAGGGATTCGAAGGCATTCGCATCGAATCGTCGTCGGGCGATCTCTTGTGCTTGCTGTCGACTGCCATGCTGTCAGCAAAAGACCTTCCCGCACCTTCCGCCCTGCCGCCTGTCTGGATCCTCGGAGATCGCCCGCGCGTGGTGCCTCCTCCATGGGGCGCGCTTCCCCCACCCGCGAACGAGACCAGCCCGACCTCCGGCTGGGATCTCGCAAACGACGCGCCGGACGCCTATATTTTCTTCCCCGCGGCATCGGGCTACGAGCGTTTCACCGCGGATGTTCTCCGACTGACCGGACCCATCCCCCTGGTGCCGCTCTACGCACTGGGATTGTGGTACAGCCGATATCATCCATACAGCGAGGAGGACGCGCTGGCTATTATCGACCGGTTCCGCGCCGCGGGATATCCGCTGGATCTGTTCGTGGCGGATACGGACTGGCGCGTCGGCGCATCACACGGGTATGGCGTCAACGAGAAACTGTTTCCCGACATGGCCCGCTTCGTTCGCCGCGCGCACGAGCGCAATGTGCGCGTCATGCTGAACGATCATCCCGAACCCAAGGGCGCGGCCGCGTTGGATCCGGACGAATTGACTTATCGGCGTGATGGACTCGTTTCCCTGCTCGAAATGGGTGTGGACTTGTGGTGGTTCGATCGCAACTGGCATACGCATCTGCAGGCGCCGGCGCCGGGACTGGAAAAGGAAGTCTGGGGCATGCGCCTGTATCACGACATCACGAAGGATTTCGCTCCGGAACGCCGGCCGTTGATCATGTCAAATGTCGACGGAATCGACAACGGATGGAAAACGGCACCCTCGCATGCGGCGGCGCATCGGTTTCCGGTCTGGTGGACGGGTGACACCCGCGCGGAATGGAGATATTTGCGCGAGGGAGTGAAGAACGGGGTTGAATCCGGAATCCGTTCATTGCTCCCGTATGTACACGAGGATCTCGGCGGTCATCACGACCAAACCCCGCTGGAGCTGTATGTGCGATTCATGCAGTTCGGAGCGTTCTCGCCGGTCGCGCGCATTCACAGTACGGCGGGTGTACATCGTTACCCCTGGGAATACGGCCCCGAGGTTGAGCGTATCGTTGGCGAATTCTTCCGCTTGCGTTACCGCCTATTGCCCATGCTGTACTCAGCCGCCGACGACGCCCACCGGTCGGGTACACCGCTCCTGCGCCGTTGCGACTTGGAATGGCCGGACCATCCTGAGGCAACCGACTCCACGCAATATCTGTTGGGCGATGATCTGCTCGTCGCCCCCATCCTGTCGCCAGCATCGGCTGAAGGCATCGCGGAACGGGTCGTCTGGATTCCGCCCGGACAGTGGCAGGATGCGTGGTCGGGCCGAATTCATACCGGGCCTGTAACGATTGGCGTAACCGCCCCATTGCATGAATGTCCATTGTTCATTCGTCGCGGCGGCCTATTGCTCACGACGCCTCATCGCGAGAGCACGGGCGAGGCGATCTGGCCGGATCTGGTTGCTGATGCCTTCGCGCCGATGCAGGATGGAGAACAAACACGCCGGCTCCATGAGGACGATGGCCATTCGATGGCCTATCAACGCGGGCAGTCGTCTACGACTGAATTCCGTTTAAGCCGGACCGGGAACCGTGTCGAACTCATGATTCACACATTGCCCCAATCGTCCGGACTCGATCTACCGCCGCGGCATCTCACCCTTCGCCTCCATCTGCCGCCGGGTACGGACGGGCATACCGTGCAGATCAATGGACTGAACGGCCATCACGTTCTCGCGCCCTCCAACGCTCGCCTGAAGCAGTTATTCGCAGGTCGCGGCGCGGCGCCCGGCCCCGAGTCCGGATCCGTCATTGAGTGGCATGGTGAATGGGATGCGGTACAGTCTGGAGAACTGCGCGTGAGCTATATGATATGAAGGCGATTCTTACCGGCATGAATGGAACGGTGGCGCCGGCCGTGTCCCGGTGGCTCACCGATCATGGGCACACCGCGATCCGGTGGGACCGCACGGTTGTTCCCATCGATAATGAGCCAGCCATGCAGGAGTTCATCATGGGGCATCGGCCGGATGCGTTCCTGCACATCGCCACGGGCAGTCCGGACTGGGCCGAATCCGTCGCGCGGATCTGCGCGGAAGCGAATATCACGTTTCTCTTCACCAGTTCGGTATCCGTCTTTTCCACTCAGCAAACCGCCCCACTGACGCCGGACATGGAACCGATGGCGACCGACGATTACGGCCGCTACAAGATCGACTGCGAGCGCCGTGTGCGCGCGGCCAACCCGAATGCGATCGTCGCGCGGCTCGGCTGGCAGATCGGAACCGCGCCCGGCTCCAACAATATGGTGGATTACCTTTACCGCACGGCCGGGGAACAGAGCCGCATCGAAGCGTCCACCCGCTGGTATCCCGCCTGCTGTTGCCTCCAGGATACCGCGGAAGCATTATTCCGCTTGATCGAGCGTCCGGCCGTGGGTCTGTATCATATTGAAGGGAATCCGGACTGGAACTTCCACCGGATTGTCAGCGGTCTGAATCGGATGCTCGGCAATCCGTGGACGGTGGTCGCATGCGACAACCCGGTTCAGGACAACCGAATGCTCGATCCGCGCGTCACGGTCCGACCCATCTCGGCGCGAATGTGATTCGATTATACGACGACCAGGTGTACTCTCGGGCGGGGTGACAAGGCGAAATCCTTGCACTCGTCCTCGTTTTCTTCCTCCCTCTCATTCAAGAACGAGGGCGAGAGCGCCCCCTTTATCCCCTCCGAGGAGGGGATAGAAGAACGGCGCCGACGAAGCGGCGCCCTCCAGTCCCGATGGCAAGCGATTTTGCCTCACACGTAGTCGAATTTGGTGACGCGAAGACCATTACTCAGGCCCTTGAATATATGTTCTTGGGAGCGTGACCGTGCGGGCCCGGCGCGATTTACTCTTCCATGACCTCGCCGTACAGCTGGACGGTACATTCGGGGCAGATGCCATGCGTGAAACGCACCTCGGAGTGTTGCGCAACGAACAGCTCGACCTGTTTCCAGTAGCCTTGGTCATCGCGGATCTTCTTGCAGGAACTGCAGATCGGCAGCAACCCCCGCATCACATTCATCCGGCTGATGCTGTCCTGCAATTCGCGGGTTCGCTGTTCCACCCGAGATTCCAATCCGCTCCGCGCTTGCTGGAGATCGCCGATCGCCTTGTCCAGATCCGCCCGGGTCTCGCCCAGCGCCCGGCTCATCGCGTTGAAGGCCTTCGCCAGATCGTCGAATTCGTCATACGTCCGCCCTTCGATCCGGGCATGGAAGTTCCCCAAAGCCAGTTCGCGGCACTGCGCGGATAACGTTTCAATCCGCCGGGTTAATCCCCGCGACAAGTACAGCGCAAACAGCAGGGCCAACAGAATAGACGCGAAGAGCGAGGCCAGTCCGGTCAGGCGCAACTCCGCCAGCTTGCTCCTCACTTCATCGGCGCGCATGTCGATCCCGACCAGATACCGCCCCTCTCCATGAATCAGCGGAGCATAGCCGGAAAGGAAGACGCCCCACTCATCCTCCGCCAGCTCGTCGTCCACGGCCGGCTCGTGGAATC
>CAYRPR010000204.1:0-3614 GCA_964425945.1 uncultured Verrucomicrobiota bacterium
TGAACCTTGCCTAAATCTCCCTCAAGACTGGCTCCGCTCGCGGGACCACCGCGCATATAGCAGTAGCCGCTTCATAATAGCATCACATGCCAATTCTATTATTCTCAAATGCGCCGCTAGTCCCGTCAAGCGGAATCGGCCTGTATTCATGCGGTTTTTGCGCGGGTAATGTCAGGATTGAATAAATGGTATCCGCCTGTTATGGGTAGTTCATGTCAACGCGCTATATCTGGTTCGATACGGAGTACTCGACGCTGGAACTCGAGCAGGCGGTCCTGCTTCAGATCGCGATGGTGATGACGGACGAGCGCCTGCGCCGCGTCCAGCCCGATGATCCCGGATTGAACCTGTTTCTGCGGTTGGAAGAGGGGAACCCACCCCCGTCCCCTCCAGGGAGGGGAGAAGATAAAATGTCCCCTCCACCGGAGGGGTGCCCCGACGCGCTTCGCGGTCGGGGCGGGGTGGGTGACCGCGCTCACCGAGTGATCATTTCATCCTGGGTCGAGAAGAACATTCCGGAAATCGTGGCGGCTTGTCGCTCGGATCGGGCGATCACGCTCGAGGAGGCGCAGAAAAGGATTGTCGAGTACATCGACGCGCTCGCCGGCAAAGCGTCGTCCGAAATCAAGAAGCGCCCCATGCTCGCGGGCAACAGCCTGCAATGCGACTGGTTCCTTGCGCGGAAATTCCTGCCCGGCTTGATCGACCGGATTCATTACCGCCTGCTCGATGTGTCGTCCATCAAGCTGCAATGGCTGAACTGGCGCGGCGAACCGGAATTCGACAAGGAGAACCTCGACCTGCTCAAACAATGGATGCCGCCCGACGCGCCGGACATAACGGGCAAGAAACACGACGCCTGGTACGACATCCACGCCTCGATGGCGGAACTGAATTTCTATCGCGCCCATTTCCTGCGAGGAAAAGGTGAGTAAACCCAGCCGGGAATATTTGTACGGGATCAACCCGATCTTCGAGGCCGTGCGCGGCCGGCGTCGCACGCTCTACGAGGCCTATATCAACCGCGCGACGGCCGGCCAGCCGCGCCTGGCCAAGCTTTGTTCTTTTTTAGAACAACGCCAGGTTCCGATCCAACAGGTGGACAAGAGCCGCATCTTCGAACTGTGCCGGAGCAAGGAGCATCAGGGGGCCGTGTTGAAGGTCTCTCCCTATCCATACGTGCCGTCAGACGAGTTATGGGGGCAGGAGCGCCTGCTCCTGCTGGACAATGTCGAGGATCCGAACAATGTCGGGGGCATCATCCGCAGCGCCGACATCTTCGGGTTCCATAGCATTCTCCTGCCGACCAAGGGCGTGCCGGACATTTATCCGTCCATCGTGAAGGTATCGGCCGGGGCGACGGAGCATCTGCGCATCGCGAAGGACGCATCGGCCAACCAGTACATGAAACGCGCCAAGGAGGAGGGATTCCGCGTGGTGGCGCTGGACGCCAAGGGGACGGTGGATATCGATGAAGCGGCGCCGGCGGGGTCGGGTCGTTTGTTCCTCGTGATCGGCGGCGAGGACAAGTCGGTGGGCCAGTTCATCCTGAACAACGCCGATGCCGTGGCGCGTATTCCGCAGCGCGGCAAGATCAACTCGCTGAACGCGTCCGTCGCGGCGGGGATCGCGATGTACGTGCTGTCGCGGCGCTGAGGCCGCTCCCACATTAACCCGCATTTCTCGGAAGAAATGCGGGAATGTCGAATATCGAATATCGAAATCCGACCGGTCCGCCATAGCCCGGAGGGCGAAGGCGGAAACAAATCCGAATGATTCAATGACGGAAACACGACGCTATCGGCGTCGCGGCATTCAACAGGCCGTTTTGAATTTTTAACCTTCGTATTTTTACAGATTCTCTCCGAACTATGGTGAGAATTGCTGGTTAATACCGACTCGTTGTCTAATGTGGGAGCCGCCTCGGTGCGGCGACCGTCCGAGAATATTCTTGAGCGCGTGAGACAATCCTGTTTTGATGCCCGGAATACGTTGTGATCGGTTTACGCTAATCAAGGGGGAATACATGCGCCGGATCGTTGTTATTGCCGTAGCGTGTCTGATGGCCATGCAAGCCCGGGCCCAGATGCAGTCGGGTCGCCTGCTTGAAGATCGCAACACCTTTTCCATCGGACTGACCTTTGGTTCCGTATTCGGTCTCGACGGCGAGGTACAGGAAACCACGCGGCCGATCGAGGTGATCGGCGGCCCTACCTCCGGCGCGCCGCCGGAAGATTACAGTTGGAAGGAACTGGGATTTGACGAGGACGCGACCTCGTTCGGTCTGCACGTCGAGAAGATGTGGCGGTTTGTCACCTTGCAGGCGCAAGGTTCCTACGCGGAGATTTCCGCAAACGGGATCGCCGACCGGGACTATTTCATCGGCGTGGAGAAGGTGTCCTTCGGTGGTCAGTCGTATGAGTACATGGTCATTCCGCGCGGACCGTCCTACAAGGGGGATATCGAGTCCTGGATTGTTGATTTGCGCGTGCTGATCACGCCGGTTTCTTTCGGCACGCCCGAGACGCCCCAGTTCACTCCGTGGCTTCACATCGGACTGTTCTCCTTCATCGGGGATTACACGATTGACGCCGGTAGGGCGCGCGGTGTCACGCAGTATGAGAATCCGCCCCGTGATTACGTCATCGGGGGGAAGGGAACCGGCAGCAGCGGATTCGTGGTGCCGTCCATCGGCGGCGGCGGCGAGTTGTACCTGCCTGTATCCGACGCGTTGGCGTTGTCCCTTCAGGCTCATATCGCGTTCCTCAAGTATGGGGGCAGCAGCGGCGATTTCGGCGTCAGCTCGCGCAACGAGAAGGCCGTGGACGTGGATTATCTGAACTACGGACTGCGTCTGCTGGTCGAGATTGCGTTGTCGGACGCTGTGGACCTGATCGCGGGCGTCGAGTACCAGCATTGGGAAGGCGACGCCGAAGTGAAGGCCAAGGACCGGTCGGAAGAGGATATCCTGGCGCGCCGCGAGAAGTTCGACAAGGATGTCAGCTTCGAGATGTCTTCGCTGATGGGGATTGTCGGCGTGCGGTTCTAGGGCGGTTTGAGCAGACCTGTGGCTGGCGTCCGGACATTGGTGCTGGAGGGCGCTGCTCTGTCAGCGCCTTATCCATGAACAGACACCGGCTACGATCCCGCTCAGCGGGGACCGCCCTCCAGGTATTGACTTATGAGCGAGGTCAGGTGTGTGATCACCGCTCCCAGCGCTTCAGCGTGACGTCTTGCATGCGGATGACGGGTTCCGGTCCGTCCTCCCGCGCGGAAACGATCCGGTACACATGGCCTGCCTCCAGATTCGCTTCAAGCGTCACGGTGCCGCCGGCCACAAGGCGCGGATCGTCGGCTTCGATGTCGTAGGACGCCCCGTGCCGCACAACGAAATGGTAGGATCCCGGCTGGAGTTCGAGTCCGGGCTGTTTCCACGCCCGGATGGGCAGGCGATCGACTTTCTGCCCGTTCACCGAAATGATCTCAATGGGGTAGGTGACGCGGACTTTGGCGATCTGGGCGTCTTCGATCTCGTCGGGCGTCGTCGCACATCCGGCGGTGAAGAGCAAGGCGGAGAGCAGGGCCATCCACACCGGATATCTATGTGCGCCGAT
>CAYRPR010000204.1:3624-5078 GCA_964425945.1 uncultured Verrucomicrobiota bacterium
GCGCCGATAATGCTCATAGCCTGCGACTCCCTTACCCCATACCCTACCATCCTTCCCGATCCATTGCACCCGATTTCGTCTGGATACGATCTCCCCGATGGCGGTGCAGGGGAGGGTGAACGTATCCCGCCAGGCCGACTCGAACAACGGGCTCTTGCCGGCGGGAACGGTGAAGAGGAGTTCAAAGTCCTCTCCGTCCGTCAGCGCCTTCTCGATGGGACTCTTGCCTTTCCGGGCGGGCGGCGCGATCGGGATGCATTCCGTATCGATCCGGGCGCCGACTCCGCTTTGGTCCGCGATGTGTTGCAGGTCCGTAGCCAGGCCGTCGCTGAGATCGATCATCGCGGTGGGCCAGCCGCTTTCCCGCAACCACATGCCTTCCGTAATCCGGGGTTCGAAATCGAGGTGCTTGCCGGCGCTACTGCCGCCGAGCGCGCCGGTGACATAGATGCGGTCGCCCGGCTGCGCGCCCCGGCGCAGGATGGCGCTGTGCGCCGGCACGCGGCCCACACCGAACACGTGCAATTCAAGAACCGATCCTTCCGCCATGTCGCCGCCGATGATGGAGGCTCCGTATTTGCGGCAGAGCCGCGTGGCGCCGCGATAAATCGCCTGCAAGCGGTCCAGCTTCGCGGCCGGCGGAGCGACGACGTTGATCAGGAGCCAGAGCGGTTCGCCGCCCATGGCGGCGATATCGCTCAACACGCGCCCGGCGGCTTTGTGTCCGACCCGGCGTGGATCGTCGGTCTTGCGGAAGTGAACGCCCTCGATGACCGGATCGGTTGTGAACAGCCAGTCGTACGGCGATCCCTCGACCTCCACGACAGCGCAGTCGTCACCGGGGCCGACCCGCACATCGTCCATCCGGCCCAGCGACGAAACCAGGGCGCGAATGGCTTCGAGTTCACCGGTTTCACGGAGCGTTGTGCATCTCTTTTTCATTATACCGGATGCTGATCGCGTTGTTGCGACGGAGTCGCCTTGGAGTGCGCCCCGCACGTGCGGGGCGCTTTGTTTCCGGGTTATTCTGAAAGCGGCGCCAAGGCGCCGCACTCCAAAGCAGGCCTTACGGCCTGCGCCATTGAATCTTTATTGTTTCGTATTTCGAAATTCGGATTTCGGATTTGTCATTTCGCGCAGCGAAATGACATAGGGAGGATACGCGATTCCATGTTCGCAGACAATGGCGGTGATGTATTCCGCGGGGGTCAGATCAAAGGCCGGGTTGTACACACCGATGCCGTCCGGGGCGGTGCGGCGTCCGAACCCGCGTGTGACCTCGTCGCGGCCGCGTTCTTCGATCGGGATGCGGGAACCGTCCGGCAGGGACAGGTCGAACGTCGTGGTGGGGGCGAGGACATAGAAGGGGATGCCATGCGTCCGGGCGGCGAGGGCGAGGCCGTAGGTGCCGATTTTGTTGGCCGTGTCGCCGTTGGCGGCGATGCGGTCGGCGC
>CAYRPR010000205.1:0-5073 GCA_964425945.1 uncultured Verrucomicrobiota bacterium
TGATCTATCTCCGAGAATCGGCCGTTGCCTTCGGCGATATTCAGTACCATGCTGGTCAGTGGTTGTTCCAATCTCCGAAACGCTGGATTGGGCAACCGGCATGCGACCTCCGATTCGGCAAATGTTGTCGCGGTCTCGATAGCCACGCGATAGACATCCAGTTGTTCGTGGTGGAACATCGCTTTCTGATCATCCCCATACACAACGCGGCCCTCCCTCACAACCGATATCGGTCTTGACCACGACCGCCTCAGGCCCGCCAGCATCCGCATGATCTCGAGTAGTTCGTTCTTCTCCCGTTGGACCGTATCCTGGTCGAGCAGGCGTTTGATACGGGCAAGATCCATGCATGCAGCGCATTCCAACGTTGAACCGATAGCGTAATCCAAGTTCTGAGTCTTCATGGCCGAGTAAGCGGCGCTCGCCATGGCGATGGTTTCCGTTTTTCCCGTGGCGGCTCGTTCGAGCTGATCACACAGCGCATGTTTGCGGTCCCACTGGGATATCCAACCAGGAATCTTGACGTTGAATGTCAGCGCGCGCTGATAGACGATCAGCTTCTCGTGGTTGAAGGACATCGTTGCCTCACAGTACTGCCGGCTGGATTTCGACGAAGATCACGACAAAGCTCGCGACAAAGTTTCATTCCTCTTCCACGATCCAGCGCTCGAAGATGCCGAACCATTCGGTCGGCGCGTATTCGACGCGCCAGTCGGGTACGGCCAGCGTGCCCTGCAGGCGCAACTGCAGGAGTTTCGAGACGGGCGTGGTGACGATGCGCACGGCATCGACAATGCGGCCGCGGCGCAACGGCTGAACCTGGACGCGGAAATCCAGCTTGTCGTCCAAATGATAGTGGCCCCACCCTTTCAGGCTGATGATATGGCCCTCGACACGGATATCGTCGGACTCGATCTTCTGGTCGGCAATGACGAAATCGGCGCGCACATCGGACTGCGTGAAGTAACCCAGACCGGGATAAATCCGTTGCAGGAGCTGGGACATTCCGCCAAGCAGGGGAATCCGGAAGATATGTCCCTCTCGAATCCGCAGGCGCCCTTCGCCGGCAATGGTTGTGCGCCAGTCGTCATCGCCCCGCCCCCGCAGGGACAGGGACGCGGAGAGATCGCCCGACCGCGTATCCTCTTCGATCTGCCGGGCGTTGCTCAACAGATCGGAGAAACTGACATCGCGGGCCCGGCCATCCATCTCGTACCACACCTCGCCGGTGCCCACACCGCTCAATTCGACATGCCCGCCGACCATACCGCTGTACAGGGTGATCAGGATATTGGTCATGTGCACCCGATCGCCTTCCGCAATCCAGTCGCAGGAAAAGTTATCGGCCGTCAGCCAGCGCCACGACACGCCCTCGGCCTCCGCGCGCGCGCGGTAATCCGTATCGTGACCGTCCCCGTAATCCACCCGGCCTTTCACCGTCACGTTCACGGGCCCGTCGAACCGGAACGGTCGCAGGACCGGCTCGATGGCGGTATCGCCCAGGCGCCCGAGCGCCCTGGGATCGATCGTGCTGATCACATCGATATCCACGGTGCGGTTGCCGAAATCCTGAAAGTAGGAGCCTTCGAGCCGCCCTTCGCGGCGCACGGCGAGCAAGGGGTCCATCCGGATCGTGCGGTTGGTGATCCGGACGCCCGCCTCAAACTGTTCGATATAGGAACCGTAATAGTGAAACGCGCGGCTTTCCATCGATCCGGCGAAGTTGAAGGCAGGCCCGTCCTCCCCGCTTCTCAGGCGCCCGCTGAACCCGCCTTTGACGCTCGGCGGGCTATCCGGAAAGGTCAGGGAGCGTATGATCCTGGATAGGGTATCGGAGTAATCGACAACGGACACAAGCGAGTTGGGGTCAAAGGACGCATCGAGGGAACCGCGGTACGCCTTCGTGTCGAGATCAAGCGTGATGTCGCCGGTGGCCTCACCCTGTTGATTGTCGAGTCCGATACGCGCGTGGATGTTGGTCATGCGCAATTGATTGGCGTCCCGCTCAACGTTACAGGTCAGGCTTTCGAGCCATACGCCATGGGCGTCCACCTGATTCGCGGCCATGCGGCCGCGCACCTGTTCGAGTGCCTGCGTGACGGCGATGGGGCCGAGCGTCAGTTCGATCACCGTATCGCCGGCGAAATGAACGCGCCCCTGCTCCAGGAACTCCCGATAGGCATCGGGCATCAGATTCTTCCAGTACACGGGCTGCAGATCGCTGAACAGCGAGGCCTCCAGTTCCTGGCGATCGACCTGGAGCCGGGCGCGGCCCTTGAACCGGTTCGGCCCCCGCCACAGGGATACATCCTTCAGTTCGAGTGTGTCGCCGCCCCATTCGATATCGAGCCCCCATCCGTCGAAGAGCAGGCCGCGTATGCGGGTTTCGCGCCCCTCCACGACGACCTGCACGGCGTTCACGGCGCGGTTGGTCGGATGCAGGATGAAATCAAGCAGCGCAAGGGATTCGTCCGGAAATTCCACGGCGTTGAATTCCTCCACAAGGGCGGGCAGCCAGTTCGCGCTCTGCACGATGAAATCCTGCACGACCTTCGGGCGGGCGGCCTGATGGCCGGGTTCCCGGACGCGGTCGGGATCGCGGATCACGAATCCTTTGCCGCGCACGTTGACGCCGTTGATCTTCGAGCGAAGGCGCGCGAGGCGCACGCCGCCCTCTTCCAGCCGGACATCGGCGAAGATCCCGGACCAGGCGAGCAGGCGCGGCCCCTCCGCCTCGGTCAGCACGCCGTCGGAGCTCAAGCGGAACAGGCCGTCCTTGATGCGCACGCGCTGAAGGCCGGCATCGCGACGCAGCCACGCGCGCGGATCGAACCCGAGCACCAGTTCCCGCGCTTCGAGCGCGGGATGCAGGTCGCGCTCGTCCAGATACAGTTGCACGCGGTCGGCGACGATGCCCTCGACAAAATCGAGCCGGATGCGCTCGAACCGGATCTCGTATCCGCCCTTCGCGAACTCTTCCCGCACGCGATCCGCTACCGCGGACGGGAAACCGAAAACGGCGGCATACAACGCCGCGCCAAACAGCAGGATGCCCAGCCACAGCAGAAGGCGGCAGGCCCATCGAAACCCGCGCACGGCGCGGAGCGAATGCAACAGGCGGTGACGGGAATCTTCCATGGGACCTACGTCGATGGCGCGGAAGGCGCGTCGGGTGCCGCGGGTCCCGGCTCCTGCTCCTTGACGGGCACGGGGACGACCACGATATCCTGTTCCAGGCGACGCGCAACGGATGCATCCAGCACAAACACCAGATCCTGTCCGCGGGTCATTGCGTATACACCGCCGTCCGGCGTCGCGCGGCCGAGCAGGAGGGTCCGGCTGATGCCGGCTTCGCCCGACAGGCCGAGCGTCAGGGTCATGGACGGCCGGTCCAGGCCGTACGGTTCGAGATCCGGCGGACTGTCGACTTCGTATCGGAGTACGATCAGCGAACGCAGCAGGCGCAGGATATCCGCAATGGCGCTCTCCTGCGCGACCGCGCCGTCCGGGGCGACGGCGACAAAGGGTTCGGCGGCCGTGCGCCGCGCGCTCTGTTCCGCATCAAACTTGACCACGCTGATCCGTCGCACCGTCGCAGGATCCAGCGCGACGACTTCGCGCCGGCGATAATGCAGGGGATCCCACGAGGTACTGTCCGTGACCGTGTTGGTAATCTCATACACCGTATTCTCGCGCGCGAGTTTCACCAGGATGAGGCCGTTCGTGCCGGGCCGAACGTCGAGCTGCACGGTAACGGAACCATCCGGCGACGGCGCGGCGGGCAGCGGCCGCTCGACCGGCTGGCCGGCAGCCGCCGTCCTGCGCCGGAAAACGATGCGGGGCGCCGTGGGCGGAAAGGCCTGGGCCAGCAGGTTCGTGCCGGGATCATCGACAAAGGATGCGACGCGCGCGCCGGTCCAGTCGCGAATCAGCGCGGCGACGCGCTGTTCGTCGGCGCGCCATTGCCTCGGCTCCGTGATGCGCCAAGCGCCTTCCGCATGGCGCTCCAGCGTGATGGGCCGTTCATCGTGGAGCAGTTGGACGCGGTCGATATCGTAATCACGCAACGTCAACAGTTGCCGGTCGCGCAGGTCGTTGGCCCGCACGCCGACGATATCCAGGATACCGCGCGGCACGGAGAACACGGAGCCGTCCGCACGCCACTTCGCATAAATGAGTTCCGGATCGGCTTCGCGAGGCCGGCCGAGCATCAGGGTCTGGCCCGTTTCCTTGTTGTCGAGCCAGATGCCGATCTGCACGGCGGAATCGTCGAGCCCGTACACGGTCGCATCGGTCACGCCGTCCGCGATGAATTCGGCGATGCGCAGATCGAAGATGCGGTCGAGCATCTGGCGTACAGCGGCGCGGTCGGCGCGCGAAACGACGGGCTGCTGGATGCGCCACAGGTTGTGCTCGTCGCGCGCCATCTGCAGGAATCCGCCGGCGCGGCGGATTTCGACGCGGTGCGTGCGGGGGGCGTCGCCCTGCAGGACGACGCGATCGCGCAGGTTCGTGATCGATTGCGGGATCAGGTCCCACAGCAAGGCGGAGGCGGACACGATATCTTCGCGGCCTTCCTGCATCAGGTACAACCGGTCGCCGAGCGGCGCGGTACGCCCGATATGAAGGACGCGCGGGCCCATGCCTTCGTCAACCGTGATCCGCGCGCGCGGTCGCTCCAATCCGTAGTCGGCCAGGGCCAGATTCTGATCGCGTCGCTCGCGGCCGGTGATGACCTCCCCCTTGTCGATCCCTGCGATGGCGGTCAACAGGCGATCGATCTCGCCGGAATCGGCGCGGGCCCGCACGGGCTGGACCAGGTTCCATTGCCCCGCCTCGCGCACGCATTCGATGACGCGGTCCTCGACATCAAAGCGGATGTACGTGACCCGTTCGGGCAGGATGCGCAACGCACGCAGGGCGCGCGCGCGTCGTTCCGCAAGGCGGCCTTCGCGCTGTTCAACCAGGCCGATGTACAGGCCCAGTCCGAGCACGAGCAGTAACAGCAAGAACGTGGTTTTTGCCTTCATACATCTACCGTCGCCGGGCCACCCAGACCAGTATGCCCAGCAC
>CAYRPR010000206.1:0-5071 GCA_964425945.1 uncultured Verrucomicrobiota bacterium
TCAGTTTTGACAGCGGCGCGACATGGAGCAACCGGCAGATGAGTTCCGCCGCCGCCAACGTGTGGATTTATACCAATGAGGTGCCCGACACCGCGCCGAGCGCGACCGTATGGTTCCAGAATACGGCCGGCGACACCGTGGACAGCAACAACGGCAACAACTGGAGTACGAGCATTCGCGATTGCGACGCGCCGACGGGACCGTCGGCCGTCGAGGTGATCCCGGAGAATCCGAGCCAATGCCAACCGGTGACGATCCGTTACTACCCGAACGAAGGGCCGCTGCAGGGGGCGTCCGAAATCCGGATCCACGTCGGCCGCAATGACTGGCAGGATGTGGTATTGCCGAATCCGGTGATGACTCAGGACGGCTACTACTGGGAGTACACCTACAACGCGCCGACGAATACCACGGAGATCAATATCGTGTTCAACAACGGCGCCGGCGTCTGGGACAACAACAACGGCCAGGATTGGAACGTAACGATGACGGATTGCGGCGAGCCGCCGCCACCGCCCTCGACGGTATCGATCAACCCGACGAACCCGGTGGGGTGCGGTCCGATTACCATTACGTACAATCCATCGGGCCGTCCGCTGGTCGGCGCGAATCCGGTATTTATCCACATCGGCCGGAACGGTTGGCAGGACGTGGAACTGCCGAACCCGGCGATGGCGGCGAGCGGCCAGAACTGGACTTACATCTACACGCCGTTGCCCGGCACGACGAACATCAATATGGTGTTCAACGACGGCGGCTCGACCTGGGACAACAACGGCGGTAACGACTGGCATTTCACCGTGACGGCGTGCGATCCGGCGCCGAGCGGATTTGCTATCACGAATCCGGCGTCGAACATTGCGGTGGCGAATGGCGTGACAACTTTTGACGTGGCCGGGATCGCGTCGGAGGTCGCCGGGGATGTCCAGTGGACGAACTCGTTGACGGGCGACTCGGGTTCCTTCCCGGCCGCGGCCATCTGGACCATCCCGGCGATGAACCTGGGCGTCGGCGGAAACCAGATTACGATCAAGGGCACCAACGTGACGGCCGGTGGCACCGGCACCAACGCGACCGATACCGCCGAGAACGCCGCGTACAACAGCGGGTGGTCCGACGGTAGCAATGCCGGGGCGGGGCTGGACAACTGGATCTTGAATCCGTCCTCCAGTGGCGATCATGCCGGCCATTTCATCGGGGCGGCGGGCAACATCGGCCGGTCCTGGGGGCTGTACTCCAACAACGAAAACCTGGGCGAGGCGATCCGCCCGTTCAGCCAGACGATGGTTTCCGGCCAGACGTTCCGTGTCCGTATGCAGAACGGGTGGGTCAAGGAGCCGGATGGAGAGGCACCCGGCGGTGGTGTCGGCATAGCCCTGCAAACGACTGGCGGCGATACGCTGTGGCAGTTCTGGTTCAACGGCGGCGATACCCATTACAGCCGTAGCGGCGGAGCGACCGATATCGATTGGACAGAGGACGGCCTCGTCGTGGCCTTCACGTTGACCGCCGACCTGGATTACGAGGTCTCCATCACGCCGATCGGAGGTACGGAGCGCCTGTACGCCGGGTCCGTGACGGGGCAGATTGCGCGCTTCCGTGCGTGGAGCTACAACAACGGCGCGGGCGAAAACTACGACTACTTTGTCAACAATCTGCGCATCACCACCGCGACCGCCGGTTCCGTGGGGACGAATACCCATTCACGCATCATCACCCGTTCGGGGGATCCGTGGGCCACGGATACCAACAACGACGGCATTTCGGACGGCTGGTATCTGCAGTACGGCGCCAACCCGTCCGGCCCGTCCATCGCCAACGAGGATTGGGACCTGGATGGATTCAATAATCTCGAGGAATCCTGGCTGGGCACCGATCCGACTGACGAGGAGTCGGGATTGATCATTCGCGGTCATCAGGTCAACCCGCTCGAGGACGGGTTCCCGCGCGTCACCTGGATATCGGTGGGCGGACGCATTTACAGTGTGGAGTACACGGACGATATCACGCTGCCCGATGGAGGATTTGAAGAACTGGTCGAGGTCATCGAGAACGCCGTGGCGAACGGCGTTGAGACCACACGGACGCATGTGGATACGACCGCCGTCGCGAACATCCTGCGATACTATCGCGTGAAGTTCGTCGGCTTGGTGGAGTGACCGACGAGCCGTTGCGGCGGACGAAGATCGATGCGGGTGGGTTCTCCTTCGGGGGATGCCCGCCCGCGGAAGAGGCGTGGCCTCTTTTTTTTGAGCAATCAGGTAGAGCGCTTTACGAAAGGGCGAACGATGAGAAGCAAGATTGCGCTGGTATTGACCCTGCTGTGGCCGGTCGTAACCGCGGGGCAGAACCCGATTCATGTAACGTATCTCTGGCACATGCACCAGCCGATCTACTTCCCTTACGAGAGCGTCAACGACACGGACAACAACAACCGGTTCGTCTACAGCGTGCGCGGCATTCACGATGAACGCTCGGGCAATTACGGCGACTGGCCGAAGAACGCGGTCCAGCAGGGTGCGGATCGCAACATGCCGCACGCCGGCGTGCAGGTCAGCTTCTCCGGCTCGCTGATGGAAAACCTCAATGGCATCTGGGGTACCGGATGGCGCGAACACTGGCGCTGGGGACGGAACGGCCTGCGAACGTCGCTGAACAATCCGCGCTTGGATCTCGTCGGTTTTGCCTATCATCACTCGCTGATGCCGTTGACCTCGCGCGAATCGATGATCATGCAGATTCGCCTGCATCGCGAGGCGTACGCCGACAACTTGGACACGGGCGGAGGCTATTCCAAGGGTTTCTTCCCGCCCGAATCGTCGTTCGCGACGCACATGATACCGGCCCTGGTGGATCAGGGCATCGAATGGGTCCTCGTGGACAATGGTCACTTCGACCGTACGCTCTCGGATTTTCCCTGGTCGTCCGCCAGTTCGATCCGTCCGAACCGCGCGGAGAATCGTAACGGCGCCGCGGCGAACAAGAACAGCGAGTGGACCCAGTTGAACAATGTCTGGGCGCCGACGCGCGTGGCCGCGCCGTGGAGCTATCAGCCGCATTACGTCCGTTACGTCGATCCGTGGAGCGACCCGGCGAATCCGACCGTGCAGAAGATCATCGCCGTTCCGGCGGGACGCTACGAGGGCAACGAGAACGGGCGCGGCGGGTACGGCGCGTTCAAGCCGGAGAACGTATGGAGCGATCACATCGCGAGGAACAACGATGCCAACCGCCCGATGATCATCGTCGCGCACAGTGACGGCGACAACTTCGGCATGAAAAACGCCGACGCGTTCCACGGCCAGCACGGCTTCTTCCTGGACATGATCCAGAACAACGCGAACTTCGCGCATACCACCGTGCAGGATTATCTTGATATGTATCCGCCAAACGCGAACGACGTCATCCACGTGGAGCCCGGCTCCTGGGTCGGCATCGACGGCGGTACGCCGTACTACTACAAGTGGGTCGAGAACAACGCGCAGGGCGATCAACACCCGGATTACTGGTCGTGGTCGGTCATTATCGCCGCGCAGAACCGCGTTCTGCACGCGAACGATCTCGAGGGGAGCTTCTCGATCAACGACGTGCGCTGGGGACTGACCGACGCCGCGCGCGCCTGGCGCTATTTCCTGCAGGCGGAAACCTCCTGCCATTGGTACTGGGACTACGACACGGCGAATCCGTGGGACGGCAACGCCACACGCGGCGCGAACCTTGCGGTCGCCGAGGCGAACAAGGTCATCGACCGGCATCCGGGCGTGGACAACGTCGGGCCGAGCATCTTCGCGCCGCAACGCACCATCTGGAATCCCGGCGGCAATCACTGGGGCGAGCCCGGTACCCAGCCGTCCGATTTCGGCGTCTGGACGTTCGTCGACGATGTCAGCGGCGTGTCGGCGGTCCGCCTTTACTGGCGTACGGCGGACTGGGACACGTGGACCGATCTGAGCCAGTACGCGCACGAACTGTACGCCCATACGCCGGGCAAGAACAGCCCGTGGACCATCACGCCGATGACGGGCGAGTGGTATCCGGCCGGCAAGGGGCCGAATGTGCCGGCCCCGCTGAACCGCGCGATGAAATACGACGCAGCGATCACGGGACAGGACAACGTGCTGATCAACTACTTCATCGAGGCCGTGGACGGCGCGGGGAATACGAACCGGAGCGAGATATTCCATGTGTGGGTCGGCGAGGCGACCGACGGCGGCGGCGACGGGCCGCGCGTCGAGTTCGATCCGCCGAATCCGACGGGCTGCGAACCGGTAACGATCAAATATCGAAAGGCCGGGAGTCTGCTCGGCAGTTCACAGGTCTATATCCACATCGGCCGCAATGGCTGGCAGGATACGATTATTCCGAATCCGGCGATGACCGACGACGGCGACTACTGGACCTACGTGTACAACACGCCGGACGACACCGCCCAGATCAACGTGGTGTTCAACAACGGAGCGGGCCAGTGGGACAATAACGGCGGCACGGACTGGCATTTGACGGTGACCGACTGCTCCGATGGGGGCGGGGGCGGTCCGATCACCACGGTGTGGACCGATCCGGAGAACCCGGAGGGATGCGGCGATATCACGATCCACTATAATCCGGCGGGGCGGCCGCTGGCCACGGCGAATCCGGTGCATATTCATATCGGCCATAACGGCTGGCAGGATGTGATTCTCCCGAATCCGGCGATGACGCTGGATGCGGGGATCTGGTCCTACACATACACCCCGCCGCCGGGCGCGACGAACATCCATTTCGTCTTCAACAACGGCGGCGCGACGTGGGACAACAACGCCGATCTCGATTGGGGTGTCATCGTGACCGGCTGTGAGGCCGGTCCGCCGCCGCCCTCCGGTCTCGCCATCACAAATCCGCCATCCCACATCGTCGTGGGCGACGGTGTGGACCAATACACACTCCACGGCATTGCGCAGAACGTGTCGGGTCATCTGACCTGGACGAACGCGCTCACCGGGGCGTCGGGTGTGATCCCGGTTGCGACGCCGTGGACCCTGCCGGATATCGCGCTGCAACCGGGCGAGATTGTTATTACGGTGAGCGGCAC
>CAYRPR010000207.1:0-5070 GCA_964425945.1 uncultured Verrucomicrobiota bacterium
AGCATCATCATCGCCCACCGCCTCTCGACGATCCGCGGTGTTGACCGCATACTCGTCCTGCGCCATGGCGAAATCGTCGAAGCCGGCTCCCACCGCGAACTCCTGGAGGCCGACGGCTATTACCGCCGCCTCTACGAACTGTTGTCCACGCCAACCACCAATGAACGTTAACCCCGACACACGCCGTCGCTCGTTGTTTGTGGCCGTGGGCGGTGACCGCGCCTGAATCGTGCTTACGCGTCGCCCGTCCGTGCGGACCGGCACGTTCGCTTTGCCCTCCGCGGCCACCGGGATGATCATTATCCGGTGGTTCTTTCGATGGCAATCTATTGCCCTGGAAGGAATCGCCTACCCGGACACATGGCCGGTCAATCGGAATCATGAATAAACCGTTAGGAATTTAACATAACAAGTTTCTTGCATGGCTATGCGGTTTGTTTAAAGGTGAGTATAAGGAGTGTCGTCGGACAACCGTTCGGCGGGAATTGCAGTAAAGGAGGCACGTCATGGGCAGAATCCTGTCATTGCTATATGGTGTGGTGTGTTATGTCGTGTTTCTGGTCTCGTTTCTGTATGCGATCGGGTTTGTCGGGGGTCTAATCGTACCAAAGTCGATTAACTCCGGCGCGGAATCCCCGCTTGCGCACAGCCTGATCATCAACCTGGTCTTGCTCGGACTGTTCGCCATTCAGCACACCATCATGGCCCGGCCGGCGTTCAAGACATGGTGGACCCGAATCGTTCCCGTGCAAGTTGAGCGCAGCACCTTCGTGTTGATCGCGAGCCTGCTATTGCTCCTGCTGTACTGGCAGTGGCGTCCCATGACCACCGTGATGTGGAGCATTGAACATGACGTGGGCCGGATGGTTCTGTGGGGGATATTCTGGTTCGGATGGGCGATTGTCCTGCTGTCCACGTTCCTGATCAATCACTTCGACCTGTTCGGATTGCGGCAGGTCTGGCTTCACCTCGTGGGCAAGGAGTACCATCACGTCAAATTCCAGACCACCGGCGCCTACAAGCATCTGCGTCACCCCATTATGCTGGGATTCATTATCGCGTTCTGGGCTACGCCCCATATGACGGCCGGACATCTGCTGTTCGCCGTGGCCACCACGGCGTATATCCTGATCGGCATCCAATTCGAAGAACGCGACCTCGTACGCTTCCTCGGTGATGACTACAAGAACTACCGCCAACGGGTCCCGATGCTGATTCCGTCTCTGAAAAAGAGATCGGACTGACGGTCGTTGTCATACACCCGGTCTCGCCGTCTCACCGGCCAGCGCCCGGTCGAGGTCGAAGCCGGGATGGAGGCGTGGACACAGCTCGCAGACGCGACGTATCTCGCAGTGATTCAGACGACATCCCACCGGACCGAACTGCGCGAACACGACGCGCGAGAGGTGATCCGTCGCGCGGCCCTTTACAAACACCAGATCCCCCGCCCGCAGTTGACCGCGTAGCCATTCCGCCGCCGTAACCACATCGGGCGCCACCGCGCACAGGGCCGGATCCAATCCGGCGTCCACGGCCGCCCGCCGGGCGTGATGCGCGTGCCCGCCGATGAACAGAGCTCCTTCGGCCAGCGTGGCAACGCGGCGGCCGATCGCGCGCAAACGTTTACGTGGCGAGCGATGGATGTCGGCCACATCGCCGAAAACCAGAATACGCCTGTTGCCGCGCGCCGACTTCATGACCTCGAACAGGGCCTCCACGGTATCCGGCGACGAGGTGTTCTCATCACGGATCGCGACGGCGCCCACGGGGAGAACCAGCGGCTGCATGCGCGCATTCATGGGCCGGACGGACGCCACACAGCGCGCCGCCTCGCGCAGATCGATCCCGCACGCCTGCGCGGCCGCCAGCGCCGCAAGGACCGAGGACGCCCAATGAGTTCCCACGAGCTGTGTCGATACCTCCACGATCTCGTCGCCGCATTGAACCGTCAATCGCAGGCGCTCCGGCCAGCGCGCGCCGGATTCGAGCAGGCGCACATCCGCCTCCGGATGGGCGCCGAACCGGATTACGCGCACGCCCTCCGGCGGCTTCATCGACGCCACGCGGATATCATCCGCATTCAGGATCGCCACGCCGCCGGGCCGGAGCGCCGCGAGCAGATCCGCCTTCTCCCGGGCGGTGGTTTCCAGGTCGCGAAACACATTCGCGTGATTGCGCCGCACCGCAAGCACGATGGCGATATCCGGACGCACCAGCCGCGCGGAACGTCGCATCATGCCCAACGCGGCGGTTCCGACCTCGATGACCGCGTAGCGGTGCCAGGGACGAACGGTCAACAGCGTACGGGGCACACCATGTTCGTCATTCTCATTGTGGGGCGTCTGCCGGGTTGGACCGGACTCGGAAAGAATGCGTGCCAGCAGTTCCTTCGCGGTGGTCTTACCCACGCTCCCGGTGACCGCGATCACCGTCGTCCGGAACTGCAGCCGTAGCCACAATCCCGCCAGGACCGGACGCAGAACGCGGCGCAGGGAACCCCGCAACGACATCCATCCTCCCGGCGTGCTTCGACGGGCGACACGACTCTGCATACCGATTCCTCCTCCCGGAACCAGCTTCTCGACTTTGCCCGCGCCCGTCAAGGCGGTGTAGGGACGCGAAACAGCCTTGCAGCCCGGATATTCAGGCCACATACTCCGATATCACACGGCGGGAGGCACATGAGAGGAATAAAGCCATCGAAATCCTACCACGTGGCGCTACCCCGAGCCGCCGCATGGGCGGTCGCGCTGTCTACGGCGACACCCGGCTGTGCGAACGCAGCCGGGGAACTGCTGACCGATGACGGAGCGTGGTGCTGGTTCCAGGACCCGCGCGCCGTCTGCGTCGCGGGCGAGCGCTCCCGGACCTATGCGCAATGGGTCACGCGAAACGGACACCTGCAGGTCGGCGCCTTCGATCACACAACGCGGGAAATCGAGGTCCACACCGTCCGCGAGGATTGGGGCCGAAACGACCATAACGTAGGCGCCTTTCTCGTCCTGCCCGACAACCGGCTGATGATCTTCTACGCCCAGCACAATGGACCGGGGATCTACTGTCGCACCGCGCTCCATCCGGAAGTTATCTCGCAATGGGGCAAGGAAGTAACCATCCATGAATCGCGCCGGATCACCTACGCTCATCCCGTGTACCTCGCCGAAGAGGACGCCATCTATGTCTTCTGGCGCGGGGGGAACTGGAAACCGGTCTTCGCCATGTCGAGGGACGGCGCGACGTGGAGCCGGCCGATTACACTCATACGGGACGAGGAAGCGGATCACCGCCAGATCCGCCCCTATCTCAAGGTCGTCAGCGATGGACGTTCCGCCATCCACTTCACCTTCACCGACGGACATCCGCGCGTGCAGCGACGCAATTCCGTCTACTATGTGCGGTATGCAAACGGTCGTTTCACCCGGGCCGACGGCACGCCCGCGGGAGGAATGGACACCCTGCCCCTGCAACCCCACGACACAGACCGCGTGTACGACGGCCGGGCGACCGGCGTCCGGGCCTGGGTCTGGGATATCGCGCTGGATGAGGCGGGCTCGCCCGTCATCGCGTTTGCCCGTTTTCCCGATACGACCGATCATCGATACGCCCTCGCCCGATGGACCGGCGCCGAATGGACGGAAACGGAAATCACTCCAGCCGGGCGCTGGTTTCCGCAGACGCCCGCCGGAAGGCGGGAAGGCGAACCGCACTATTCCGGCGGCGTCGCACTGGACCCCTTGGACCCGTCGATTGTCTATTTGTCCCGCCAGGTCGGAGGCGCATTTGAGATCGAACAGTGGCTCGGCCCCGACGAATACGGGGACTGGATCTCGCGACCCGTCACACAAGATTCGCGCCATCTCAATGTGCGTCCCGTGGCATCCCGCGGATGCGCCTGCGACGAAAGACATATACTCTGGATGTTCGGCGCGTACCGGAACTATCGCGTGTTTCGCACCGGCATACGCCTGATGACGGTGCAGGACATCGGGAAAGACGGCGTTGTCATGGCTCCGTCATTCTGAGATCATGCGCAGGCTGTGTCGTAATGAAGGAAGCCGTGCAACATCCGAATAAACCGGGATTCATGATCATCCCCGTATCGGTTCGCCGCCGCCTGAAACGGGCCTGTCTGGGCTTCATTTTCCGCCCGGCGATGAGGCGGTTTCTGAAGGAGCCGGAGGCGTATGCCCGTCCGGATTATCCCGGTCTTCACGATCTGGTCCGCGGATGGGGCAACACCGGCTGGAGCGGTCAGCACGAGTACTTGGCCGCCTGCCTCGCCCACGCGCTTACAACACGCGGCCCGATACTGGAATGCGGATCGGGCTTGTCAACGATCCTGGTCGGCGTGATCGCGCGGCGGCGCGGCCTGTCGCACTGGGCGCTGGAGCACGCGCCGGCATGGGAAACCCGGGTCCGGACCTGCCTTGAGCGATACGGCCTCGATGGCGTTACCCTGTGCTCCACGCCGCTCCGGGACTACGGCGATTTTGACTGGTACGACGCTCCGCTCGACAGCATGCCCGGGGAATTTTCGCTCGTTATCTGCGACGGCCCGCCCGGACGAACGCGTGGCGGGCGTTATGGACTGGTTCCCGTCATGAAAGCACGGCTGGCGCCCGGTTGCGTGATCCTGCTCGATGACGTCGGGCGGGAGCAGGAATCGGACACGGCGCGGCGCTGGGCTTCTGAACTCGACGCGACGATCGACTTCCACGGCGCCGACAAGCCCTACGCGCAGATCACGCTCCGGCCGTAATAAACGCCCGAGGCCTACTCGATGTCGGTGCGCAACGTCGACGCCCGATCCTTGATAAACATCATGATCGGTTCCCCGGCGATGCCTTCCTTCAACTGCTCATGGATCTTGGGATGACGGGCCTGCAGTTCGGTTTCGCTCAGACGTTCCGCCACGAGATGTCCGTCCCGGTCATGCAGAGTAAACAGGCGCCGGTCGTCGGCGGCCAGGATCGTGATCTTGTAGCCGCGGGATTCCAGGTGGCCGACCACAACCGGCTCGTCCAGCTCCTGCTCCTCGACGCGCTCCTCCTGCGCGGCCTCATTGTCGGA
>CAYRPR010000208.1:0-5060 GCA_964425945.1 uncultured Verrucomicrobiota bacterium
GGCGACAGGTTAATGACGCAATTCGACATCACGACGTCGATGGAGTCATCTTCGATCCCGGCGGATTGCAGGTCCTCCATGTAGCCTTGCCGGAACTCGACGTTGGGCGTGGCGAATCCGAATCGCTCCATTTGCGAGGGCAGATTGCGACGGGCCACGTCCAGTTGCTCCGTGGTCATGTCGAGGCCGATCACGCGGCCCGCCGGACCCGCTAGCTTCGCGGCGACGAACACGTCGCGGCCCGTACCGCAACCCATATCGAGTATGGTACAGCCTTCCAGCAGGGGCGGAATGGGGGATCCGCATCCGTAGAATCGCCGGATGACCTCGTCGTTGATCTCGGCCAGGGCCGCCTTGACCGACGGCGGCATGCCCTCATCCGCGCAACAGCAGGCGCTGGTCTTCAGGTCGTGACTGCCCTGCAGGATCGTCCCGTAGTATTCCTTGATCGCGTCTTTGTTCAGTGTGTGGGTCACAATACTCTCCCATATGGGCGGGTTGAAAACCCGCCCTCCTTTCGACGGACGGCGGATTTGTAATCCGCCACTCCGTCACGTCCTCTCACTGCAACTGGCCCCGTAAGCAAAGCACGAAAAACAGCGGTGATGACGGAGCATCACGCGCGCTTTCATGCTCTCCGTCAACGTCCCGCCCAGATCATAGTCCTCGTCATCATCCACCAGCGTGCAGGCGTATACGCGCATCCGCCCATTCTTCTTGAGCACCATCTTGGTGTAATTGCACATGAACGAGGCGCGGCTTTCCTCCGTGTGATAGGTAGTCATGCACGATTCGGTGATCTCGGGCGAATCGCCGATGCTGAACGGGCGCAGGAATTCGGGGAAGCTGACGATGGGCGTGTCCCGGGGGGTGCCATTTCGCTCGAACAGGTCGCGAAAGAGTTCGTCCACGGCGGCGACATCCTCATCCTTCGCACGGTGCCGGGCCACGGAGACGGCGAAGCCGGCATCATGCAGCGTACGCAACATGTTCACAGCCTTGCGGAAATTGCCCGCGCCGCGTCCGGCGTCGTGACGCGCTTCTTTGTGGTGATCGAGGCTGATGCGAAATCGTACCGGATGCGGAAGGTCGAGCAGGGTCTTGACCTGCTCAAACCGCTTGAAGATCGGGTCGGTGCCATTGGTCAGTACAAGACAGGGCCGGTGCGCGAGGGCCAGTCGCAGGATATCCACGAAGTCCTTTACCACAAACGGCTCGCCGCCCGTGAAGGAAAACTGTTCCACGCCGAGTCCGAGCGCCTCTTCGATGAAGGGGCGGGCGTCATCGAGTTTCATCGCCTGGATGCGGCTATCGCCCGGCTTGGACCCTTCCAGGCAGAACGGGCATTGCAGGTTGCAGATCGTGCCGGTGTGGAACCAGAGCTCCGTCAGCTTCGCGGGCTGAATGTAGCCGCGTTTCCGGCCGTCGGCGGTATGCGTCCACGTATTCGGCGATGCAAACTCAATGGTAGATGTTTTCATCGGCACTATTCCTACAGTAAAGCCTGCAATTCGCTGATCCCGCCGGTTCCGGCCAGCACATAGGTGTATCGCTCATCCGCCCATGTGGCGGTTGTGTATTTCCCGTGGCGGGCCCACAGGGCGGGCTCGCCCGTGCGCGCATCCGGCAGGGCGTCCGTCTCCATGATAAAGTAATGGGCGACGTTCCCGTCGTCGAGGAAGAAGCAGAACAGGTAGACCTGCTGTCCTTTCCAGTTGATGGGGCGGCATCCGACGCCGCCGGTTGCCGCGGTCTCCATGGCGTCGGTGGTCGGGATGTCCCAGGAAGCGTTCCGGGCCTGGAGCCAGGCCCGGGCTTGTTCGAGATTATCCGCCTTGTGCTCAAGCTGGAACGGTTTGCTCAAGAAAGACGATGCCATGCGGGGAAACGCGTCATAAGCGAGAGCCGGCTGTAGGCGATGGGCGGTTATCCATGTCCCGGCGGCCAGTATCGCAAAGGCCGCGGCCATGGCCAGCCAGCGCGCGTAACGCCGGAACGGCCGGGCGGTCGTGACAGCCTGTGTGGCGAGGATGTCGTCGAGCAGGGAAGCGGGAGCCGCCACGCCGGCCAGCCGCACGCGGATCGCGTTGTCCAGTTCCATCTCCTGCTGCAGCCAGCCCTTGAGTCCGGGATCGCGCTCGGCCTGTTCGAGCGCTTCGCGAAAAGCGGGGTCGCGGGCGTCTTCGCCCGAACTGCGATAGGATCGCAGGATAAATCTAGCCTTGGCGTTGTTCATGTCGGCCTCGTTCTTCGCGCGCCGGCGCGGCCCATTCGGCCAGCACCTTGCGCATCTGTTCCTTTCCGCGCGATATGCGCGACATTACCGTGCCCATCGGCACATCCAGGATCGCGGCGATTTCCGCGTAACTGTGATCGCTGATGTAAAACAAACTCAACGGCGCCCGGAACGCCTCATCCACCCGCGCCAGCGCGTCCATGACCTCGCCGGCCTCGACGCCATCCAGCGCGCGGGCGGAGATCGTGGGGAGTTCCCGCTCCGCCTCTTCCAATTCCAGGTGCGGGAAGCGGTCGTTACGACGCCGGCTCCGCAGGAACTCGCGATACAGCGTCGTGAAGAGCCATGATTTCACTTTCTCGCGTTTCCGAAGCTGATGGCCTTTCTCCGCCCACAGCGCGAACGTCTGTTGCGTCAGATCGCCTGCATCGGCCGGGTTGCGGGCCAGACTCAACCCGAACCGGTAGAGATTCTGATAATGATCGCGGACCAATTGCTCGAAATCCATCGTGATCTCCTTGTGCGTAGGATGCATCAGTACCCGCAAATATTCCCGCAAAAAATGGGAATAAAATCCGGCCGACTGCACTCGTATGGCTTGGAGGGACATTGCGTATGAAGAACATACTCTTTCTTTGCACCGGTAATTCCTGCCGCAGTCAGATGGCGGAAGGCTGGGCTCGAGCCCTTAAGCAGGACCGGCTGGAAGTCTATTCGGCGGGCATTGAGCGCCATGGACTGAACCCGCTCGCCCAGCGGGTGATGGCGGAGGCGGGCGTCGACATCAGCGGACATACCTCCAAGACCGTCGACGAGCTGAGGGACGTGCCTTTTGATCTCGTCATCACGGTGTGCGATCACGCGCACGAAACCTGTCCGGCCTGGTTGTCCGAGAAGGCGCGGATCGTGCATGCCGGATTTGACGACCCGCCCGCGCTGGCGAAATCCGCGCGGAGCGAGGAAGAAGCCCTCGGCCATTATCGGCGCGTGCGCGACGAGATCCGCACCTATGTCGAATCTCTCTCCTGAGAGTTGATCTCCGTCGCGTCCGGCGTAGATTGGAGAGGGGGAGATGTTGCCGCCGTTCCTGGAATCCACGCGCTTGTGGATGGCGGCCGGTGCGCTTTTCCTGAAGAAGGACAAGTTGTGAAGGCATCCGATCTATTCGTCAAGGCCTTGGAGAAGCAAGGGGTGGAGTATGTGTTTACGGTGCCCGGCGAGGAGAATCTGGATTTGCTCGATTCGTTATCGCGGTCCGATATAGAATTGGTTCTCATGCGCCATGAACAGAGTGCCGGCTTCATGGCGGCCACGTACGGGCGACTTACCGGCAGGGCGGGCGTGTGTCTGACCACGCTCGGCCCGGGCGCGACGAACCTGGTCACGGCGGCGGCTTATGCCCAGCTTGGCGCGATGCCGATGGTCATGATCACGGGGCAGAAGCCGATCAAGACCAGCAAGCAGGGCCAATTCCAGATTATCAATGTTGTCAGGATGATGTCCCCGATCACCAAGTACACTAAACAGGTGGTCGGTTCCGCCAATATCCCCTCGCGAATACGCGAAGCCTTCCGCATGGCGGAACAGGAGCGGCCGGGCGCGACACATCTCGAGTTGCCGGAAGACATCGCCCGGGAAGATACCGACAGCGAGCCCCTGCCGGCGAGCTACGTCCGGCGTCCGGTCGCCGAGGACAAAGGGGTGCGGCACGCACTGGACCTCCTGCAAAGGGCGCGCCGCCCCCTACTGGTCATCGCCGCCGGCGCCAACCGGAAGTTGACGGCCAATATGTTGCGCGCGTTTGTCGACAAACAGGGCATCCCGTTTATCACGACCCAAATGGGCAAAGGCGTTCTCGACGAACATCACCCGCTGTTTCTCGGCAACGCCGCCATGTCCGACGGGGACTATCCGCACCGTGCCATCGAGGTCGCGGATTTGATCCTGAATGTCGGCCATGAAGCCGTGGAGAAGCCGCCTTTTGTCATGCGTGTCGGGGAACGCAGGGTCATCCACATCAATTTCGACCCCGCCCAGGTGGACCCAGTGTATTTCCCGCAGATTGAGCTGGTCGGCGACATCGCCAACAGCATCTGGCGACTGAACGAGGCGCTCGAGCCGCAGTCCCATTGGGACTTCAAGCCGATGATGCGCGTGCGCGACGCCATCCAAGCCCACCTCCTCGAAGGCGGCGATGATCCACGATTTCCCGTCCTGCCCCAGCGTCTGGTCAGCGACGTACGAAAAGTGATACCGAATGAGGGCATCATCACGCTGGACAATGGCATCTACAAAATCTGGTTTGCCCGGAATTACCGGGCGTATTGCCCCAATACCGTCCTGCTCGACAACGCCCTGGCCGCCATGGGCGCCGGACTGCCCGCGGCGATGGCGGCCAAAATGGTGTTTCCCGACAAAAAAGTCATGGCGATCTGCGGCGACGGCGGATTCATGATGAATTCCCAGGAACTCGAAACCGCCGTACGGCTCAAACTCGACCTCGTGGTGCTGATCCTGAACGACGGCGCCTACGGGATGATCAAGTGGAAACAGGAACACATGGGCTTCAAGGCGTACGGCCTCGATTTCAACAACCCCGACTTCGTCGCGTACGCGCAGGCCTACGGCGCCGCCGGACACCGTTTGGAGAAGACGGAAGCGTTGACCTCGCTAATGGCCGAATGTCTGGACGCCAAAGGCGTTCACCTGATCGATATTCCGGTGGACTACTCCGAAAACAGCCAGCTGCTGCACGAGACGATCCCCGAACAGAGCCGGGCGCTTGTGCTGGACGAATGATGCGCGTACCCAATCGGGAATCGAG
>CAYRPR010000209.1:0-5057 GCA_964425945.1 uncultured Verrucomicrobiota bacterium
TACAGACTTCAACTGTTCATCAGCGCCGCTTTGGACACCGACGTCGTTCTAAACAATGTGAGCGCCAACGGCAATAACTTCTTCGGCCTTCTCGCGAGCCTGAGCGGCGGCGGTCCCATTGACGCGTCATTCACCGATATATGGGCCAACGACAACGGACAGTTCGGGTTATTCGCGAACCTCAGCAGCGGCGGTCCCATTGACGCGTCGTTCACCGATGTATGGGCCAACGACAATGGACAGTTCGGACTTCAACTGACCACCAGCACCGCATTGGACACCGACGTCATTCTCAACAACGTGAGCGCCAACGGCAACGACTTCTTCGGCCTTTTCGCAAACCTGAGTGGCGGCGGTCCCATTGACGCTTCGTTCATCGATGTGTGGGCCAACGACAACGGACAGTTCGGGCTTCAACTGTCCACCAGCACCGGATCGGGCACCGATGTCCTGTTCGACAACGTGAGCGCCAGCGACAACACCCTCTTTGGCCTTTTCGCAAACCTGAGTGGTGGCGGTCCCATTGACGCGTCCTTCACCGATGTAAGTGCCAACGACAATGGACAGTACGGTCTTCAACTGATTACCAGCACGGGATCAGACACCGATGTCCTGTTCGACAACCTGAGTGCGGGTGGCAACGGCCAGTCCGGCCTTCTCGCGAATCTGAGCGGTGGCGGCGATGCGAATGTGCAACTCGTGATGTCGCAGATCAATGGAAATAGCGAGCACGGCGCATTCCTGACGCTGAACTTCGGCAGCGACGTCAACCTGTTCGGGCAGGACAATACATTCCGGGATAATGGCATCCACGGCCTGATTGTGGACGCGCTGGCCATCGGCGCGCTGAACCTCGATTTTGGAGGCGGAATCCTTGGCTCGCTCGGCCAGAATTCCTTTACGGGCAATGCCAGCTTCGGCTTGCTGAACCAGGGTGGCGGTACCGTATCCGCCCAGTTCAACTTCTGGGACAACAACGGCACCGATTTCAGCGCGGGCGTGGATGGGACGAGTCCGCTGGCGGTCGATCCCAATCCGTAAGCGGTCATGCCGCATGGATGGACTCAAGGCGGCCCGCCATGGAGGACGTGGCGGGCTGCGTCCTGAACGAGAGGAATGAACAGAGCAGGCGGACATAGCGCATGTTGACTCCGGCATACCAGGGATTCTACGTCAATATCATCCTGTGCGTGGGACTGACGCTGTTGTTGTCGTCCCTGTCCAATCGCGACAACCGCGTGCGGTTCTTCCTCTGCACGCTGGCTCTGTTCTTCAATGTGCGGTACATCCTCTGGCGCGTGGAGGCGACCCTGCCTCCATTCCATCCCGACCTGGCCACCTTGTGGCAGTACCATTTCTTCGTGGTCGAGTTCGCGGCGGTGGGCTTGTTGTCCTGGCACCTGATTCTTCTGACCGTACGGCCGCGCAGTGCGGGTTCGATGGAGCGGGAGATGTTGCCGGGGGCTCCGCCGGCCGTGGACGTGCTGATCCCCACATTCAACGAACCCCGGGAGATGCTCAAGGCCACCATCCGCGCGGCCCGGCGAATCCAGTATGAACCGCTATCGGTCTGGGTGCTCGACGACGGAGCCCGGGACTGGTTGAAGGCGCTGTGCGAGCGAGAGAAGGTCAACTATGTGCGGCGCGAGGACCGGAAAGGATTCAAGGCCGGCAATCTGAACCACGTGCTGCCGCTCTGCAAGGGCGACTATATCTTGTGTCTCGACGCCGATTTTGTTGTCGATCCGCGCATTCTCAAGCAGACGCTGGGCTACTTCCGCGATCCGAAGATCGGTCTGGTCCAGACGCCCCAACACTTCGGCAATCCGGATGCCATTCAGTACAATCTGGGCGGCGGTCGCGCCTGGCCGGAGGAGCAATGCGTGTTCACGGACATGATCCAGCCCTGCCGCGACCTCTGGGATAACGCCATCTGTTACGGCACCAACTTCATCGTGCGCCGCCATTCGCTGGACGCGGTGGGCGGATTCCCCGAACACACCATCTGCGAAGACCTGTTCCTGACCTACCAGCTCAAACAGCACGGCTGGATCACCCGCTATCACAATGAGCGACTGGCGGTGGGGCAGGCGGCGATGACGCTGAACGAGTTCATCAAACAGCGCATGCGCTGGTGTTGCGGTACGATCCAGTGCCTCTTTCTCAAGGGCGGACCGATCTTCACGCGCAAACTGTCGCTCAAGGACCGCATCTTCTATCTCGATCCGGCCGTCTTCTACTTCATTTCGATGTGGCCGCTGATGCTCATGCTGTCGCCGGCGGTGTACTGGTGGACCGGCACACCGCCTTTTTATTCCACCCAGGGACATCTGATGATGATGTTCTTCCCGCGCATGTGGATATCGGTGTTGTGCCTGTATTGGCTGACCGATCGCAAGGTGGTGCCCATGGTCTCGGAAATCGGCCGGAACGTGAGCATGTATTTCATGGTCGGCACGATTCTGCGGACGGTCGTTTCACCGTTCGGCAAGGTGTTCCGGGTTACGTTGAAGGACGCGTCCCGCAAAGCCACGACGATCAACTGGACCGTGCTGGGACCTCATGTCGCCGTAGCCGTGCTGACCGTCACCGGCATATTGTACGCCTTCTGGGGTGGAGATCGTTCGAGTATTCTGTGGGATGAGAATTTGGGGCTGGTCCTGGCCTTGACAGTCTACATGTTCTGGATGACCTATTTTGTAGTGATGGCTTGTGTCGAACCCGTCCTGGAGCCCGGGCAGACGACTCATGGGGAGTGCGTGGTTCGGCAGGGTTCGATTCGCGGATCGCTGTCCGCGCTGGCCGGGAAGGTCATGCAGTGAGGATTTCACTCCAATCCGTTTATCGCTTGGCGAAGATTTGCACGGCCGTCTTCCTCATCGCACTTTCGCTGTGGGCCTTGTTCCTGCCGCCGATGTTCCCGGCCAGTGTTCGGGCGCTTGTCAACGCCCGGGCCATGGCGATCGCCGTCCACGATCCGGGCATCTATCGCAACCAGGGGATGGAGGAGGGGACGGCGGTTCATACCGGCCTGCACATCGCCCGGATCGACCGGAACCAGCGCGCCATGCAGAGGGAACTCGACGATCTGACGTTCGCCCGCGAGCGTCTTGAAAGCCAGCTCACCCATCTGGAGGAGAGTCTGGAATTCCGCAAACAGGACCTGGCGCAGAAGGAGAAGGATCTGGCGGTCTTGCGATCCGAAGCCCTGGAAACCCTCCGCGACCGTCACGAGGACTCCGTGGCGCGGGTGGAAATATTTGAGCAGGATCTCGAGGTCAAGACCGCGGCGGAAGAACAACTCTCCGGGCTGTTGAAGGACGGGATCATCACATCGTCTCAATGGAACCAGTCCCGCGCCCACACGCTCGAAACCCGGAAGATCCTTCATGCCACGCGCGAGGAACGCAATCGCCTGCAACGGGAATTGAACCAGGCCGAAACGAGCCTGTGGGCGGGTGATTCGGCTGTGGGTGAAAGCCTGCTGGCGGCGATCGAGAACCACCGGCAGGAAATCCAGAAGCAGGAATTACAGCAACTCGAATGGACGGTGCAGATGAGGAGCATCGAGCATCAGATGGTCGCGGCACAGGAGTACCTGCGCGCGGACCGGTCCTTCGACATTTCCAGTCCGGTGGACGGCATCATCTGGCGCAAGAACGTCCTGAACGGCCAGTCCGTCCTGCAGGGCGAGTCCATCATGCAGATCGCGATCAAGGACAGCGTGTTTGTCGAAGCCTATTTCGGGCGTCATTTCATCGACAGCATTTCACTGGGCGACCACGCGCATATCTATCTCATCAGCGACGCGCGGTTCGTGCACGGCACGATCCGCCAGATCCAGGCGCAGGAACAGAGCCAGACGGAACACAACGTGATCCGGTCCGTCGCGCCCGACGCGACGATGCTGAAGGTCTTGATTCAGGTGGACGACGATGTGCTGGGTACCGGACATATCGGCCAACTCGCCAAGGTGATGGTCTCCCGGTCCAAGCCCGGCCTGGTCAAGCGGGCCATGGTCTGGTTGAGCCTGATGTTGAGGAGCCATCAATAATGGCGCATCGATGGCTCGGGTATATCCTCGCCGCCTGGATGGTCCTGCCGGTCCTTGCCGATCAGCCAGTTCGTACCAGCCCGGTCCTGTTCATCGCGGGCCAGAGTCGTGAGGAGTTCGCCGATTATCTCGACCACGTGGCCGCACAGGGCCACCATGCGCCCATGCCCGCTGGCGCGACCTTCTACACATCGCTGTATCTGACGGGGCTGGACACGCCGCATGCCAACGAGCCGGGCGATCATAATCAGGATCTCTGGTACCTCGAGCGCGTGTACCAGCCGCTGGTCATCCAGATCGGTCTCTGGCTGGGTCGTCACGAACTCTACGAGATTGAGAAAGGCGGCAAACTCGATGAGATCAAGCGGTTGGCCAGCCGGCTGGGCCGGCTCGAACGGCCCGTGTTCCTGCGCATCGGCTACGAGTTCGACGGTATGCACAACTATTATCCGCCGGAACCCTACATCAACACCTATCGAATCATCGGCGAACAGATGCGCGCCTATCCGAACATCCTGCTCGTGTGGCATTCGTATGCGCTGATCCCGACGTTTGAAGAGCACGACGTGATGGCGTGGTATCCCGGCGACGAATGGGTGGACTGGATCGCCGTCAGCTTCTTCCAGGTCGGCGCGGAAGGCTACTACCGCGGTCACAACCGCGATCGGTTGGTCGAGATCGCCCGCGAACGAAACAAGCCGCTGATGATAGCCGAGGCCAGCGCTATCCGGTACACCAAACGGCATAAGCCCCTGACGGGCGAGGCGTACTGGGATTACTGGTACAAGCCGTTCTTCGCGTTCATCGAATCGAACGAAGAGATCAAGGCCGTCTGCATGATCAATGTGGACTGGGATTCCCAGCAACAGCACGCCTTCATGGACTGGGGCGATTCCCGCATTCACGCCGACCCGTATGTGCTCGCCCGTTGGCAGGAAAAGATGCATGCGCCGTACTGGATCCATCGCCGGCCCGATGTGTATGAACTGACCCTGAAACTGAC
>CAYRPR010000210.1:0-5053 GCA_964425945.1 uncultured Verrucomicrobiota bacterium
TCCCGGGCGACCAGCGGGCCGCCCCCGCCTCCGCCCCCGCGGCCGCACCGGCCCCGCGCGCGGCCCCGACACCGCCCGCGGCTCCCCGGCCCGCTCCCGAAACCGCTCCGGCGCCCGCTCCGGTTCAGCCGCTGGCGGCTCCGCAACCCGATCTGGTTCCGGCAGATGCGACATTTCCCTACAAGGTGCGGGCCAATGACACGTTGGACTCGATCGCGCAGGATTTTGCGGTGTTGAAAGAGGATATCATCCGCTTGAACAACCTGCCGGCTGACCAGCCTTTGCGGCCGGGCCAGACATTGATGATACCGCCGATGTCGCATTGAGGCGACGCCCGCGAATCGGATCATGATTGGGCGAGTCGCAAGACTCGCCCAATTTGTTTCAAAGCATTTTGAGTGGTGGACGCCCGCGATCTCGCGACCGGCGTTCGCGACTGTAACACGGCAGGCGCGGTCGGTGAGCGCGCCCGCGTGGAACGTCAACGGCCATGTGGAAGACCGCCAGTATACTGATGGGCACTGTCCTGGTCCTGCTGACGCTGGGCATTGTCATGCTCGCGAGTACGAGCAGTGTGCATGGTGAAGCGCAGTTCCAGGATGCGCTGTTTTTCACCAAACGCCAGCTCGTGGCGTTGGCGATCGGCATCATCGCCTTGTTTGCCGTGTCTCGCATCGATTACCAGCTCTACAAGAAGTTCTGCATCCCGCTCGCCGTCGTGTCCGTGGTCCTGCTGGTCATCGCCCTCATCCCCGGCCTGGGGTTGGAGATCAAGGGAAGCAAACGCTGGATTCGCATGGGGCCGTTGAATTTTCAGCCGTCGGAGCTGGCCAAGCCCGCCATGATCCTGCTCATGTCCTGGTACATGTCCCGCATGCAGCGCCGCGCGAAGGAGTTTGCGAAGGGCCTGGCGACGCCGTTATGCCTGCTGGGCCTGTTCGCCGGGTTGATCTTCCTGGCCCCGGACTTCGGCACCACGGTGCTGGTCGCCGCCGTGGGGATGGCGATCATGTTCATCGGGGGTACGCGGTTCGGGTACCTGCTCACGACCGGCGCCCTGGGGGCGGGGGTGTTGTCGCTGTTCATCATGCAGGACCCGATACGCTGGCGGCGCATCGTAGCCTTTGTCTATCCGCAAAAGTACGCCATGAACGAGGCCTACCAGTTGATCAAGGCCATTGAAGCGTTCTTCGTCGGCGGGCCGTGGGGAGTAGGATTCGGCCAGAGTCTGCAGAAACAGTTCTACCTGCCGGAATCGCACACCGACTTCATATTCGCGATCATCGGAGAGGAACTGGGCTTGTTGGCGTCGCTTTCGGTGGTCCTTCTGTTTGTGGTATTCTTTGTGTGCGGATTGCGGATCAGTCTGCGCGCGCCCGACGTATTCGGCAAGCTGGTCGCCGCGGGCATTACGCTGATGATCACCCTGCAGGCGGTGTTCAATATCGCCGTGGTGACGGGTTGCATCCCGACGAAGGGCCTGCCGCTCCCGTTCATCAGCTACGGCGGATCCAGCATGGTCGTCACGCTGGCGATGGTGGGCATGCTGGTCAATATCGCCCTGCAGACGGGCGAGATCGAGGGCGATACGCCGGCGATCAAGGACCGCGTGCGACGATTGTAGCGCCGGGCGGCGAGCGACAGGGAGCCGTTTCCTCCATCGTCCCGGTCTGCCGCTACGCCGTAACGCGGTAGATTTCGAGACTCCAGAGATGGCGGGACCGTTTGCTGATGTAGTCGATCACGCCTTCCTGCTTGAGCAGCTCCATCTCGTGCATGGCGGCCTTGAACTCGTCGCAGAAGGGGATCCACTTCTTGGCGACGGCCTCCACGCCGTTGCTGAACAGTTCCCGGGCCTTGGCGAGAATCTTGTTGGAATCGGCCAGACTCAACACGGGAAAATACAACTGGCCGTTCTCGGTCAGATGTTTACGCACCTCCGACAGCATCTGGATGGTGGGGCCGGTTCCGTCGTGTCCGCCGGTCGGGATGGAATCGGGATACCACGGGGATATGCGTGAAATTTTTTCCGACATGCCCGACACATCGTCGATGATGATGTCGAACTTTTCGTCGCCCAGATTATCGAACAGGTTGCTTTGAATCACCTTCACCCGGTCGGCCACGCCGTTCAACTCGATGTTCTTTCGCGCGTACGCGCAGGCCTCGGCCATGACGTCCACGGCATAGACTTCCCGGGCGCCCTTCAACGCGGCGTAGATGGCCAGCGGGCCGACGCCGCACCCCAGGTCCAGTACGCGGCTGTCGGGGGGGATGGTGACGCATTCCGCCAGCGTGCGCGTGGTCAGATTCGGCTCAAATACCCGCTCCGACGTGTAGAGCTTCAGCGGAACGCCGTTGATCTCGATATCCTTTATGGTTGTCGTGTCCATCGCAGTAATCCAAACAGGCGCATTGAGCCGCGCCTCCATATACTCTAGAACCTGCCGTTGGAGATATCAACTCCATACTGAACGGCCCTGTTAGCCCGACGCGGACGCTCTTTCAAGCGCATCCGGATTGACGGCTTCGGTCGTATGGTTTCTGCGACGTTCGAGTGCGAGGTAGATTTTCCGGCTGACCCACGCGTCCGTGGCGGCGTAGTCGATCTGGCTCTTTGTCAGTTTCTTCCGGCTCCAATTGGAACACTGCGCCCCCTTGGCGATGCGAATACCCAGCGCGATGGCGGCCAGGCCTCTCAGACCCTGGTTCCGGATGCCGACCTCCCGCGCGAGAGGTTCCATGCTCTTGATGCCGCCGGGCTCGAATTCGGACAGCTGTCGCAGTTTCTTCACGTCGTAATCCAGGGCCACACCCACCTTGAGAATGTCGGGGGATGCCAGGATCTCCTTCAGTTCGTCCGGAAACCCGATGCATTCGAGATGGAAGATATAGACGGCCTTTTCCCCCGCCAGTTGCACAAGGGAGGGCAGATAGGAGTCGCCCTTGCGGAAGGAGGGGCGGGTTTCCGTGTCAAAGCCCAGGATCGATTCCTGTTTCAGACGCCGGATGGCCGGCTTGACCTGCCGACGGTTCGTGACCAGATGGACCTTGCCCTGATACCGTTCAATCGGCAGGCTGTTAATCTCGTCTTTGCTGATGGAAACCGATACTTCTTGGTCGTTTTCCGGTTCGGTGGGCGATATATCCTTGATCCTGTTCATACGTCGTCGAGTATCCGTAGGAAACAGCATACACAGCCGGCCGATGAATGCAATAATGAGCTCGGTGAAAAATGAGTGAGCCGACGATGACCATTACCTTGCTGACCGATTTCGGCACGCGGGACGGATATGTCGCGGCGATGAAAGGCGTCATCGCCGCGGAAGCGCCGGGCGTGTCCGTTGTGGATGCCACGCACGATGTGCCGCCGCAGGATATCCGGTTCGGAGCATGGGCGCTGGCCCAATACGCCGACTATTTTCCGCGGGGCACGATCCATGTGGCCGTGATCGATCCGGGCGTGGGAACGCATCGGCAGGCCCTGCTGGCGGGGGCGGACGGACAATATTTCCTGGCGCCCGACAACGGCCTGCTGGCCTGGGTCATGGATCAGGCAACGGAACTCACCGTCCGCCGTCTCCGGCCCACCGTGCATCGGCCGGGCGAAGTTTCCTCGACGTTTCACGGGCGGGATGTATTTGCCTATGTCGCGGCCCGGCTCGCAGCGGGCCGGGCGCGGCCCGATGAGATATCCGATCCGGCCACCGCATATGTCCGGCCGGATTGGATGCATGCGCGGTGTGACAAACAAAGGATCGACGGCGAGATCATCCACGTCGATCGCTTCGGCAACCTGATCACCAATATCCGGCAGGATCAACTGGTCGCGCTGAACGGACCCCAGACGGTGCTGCAAGCCGGTCCCCATCGCTTTTCCGGCTTGAATCGAACCTATAGTGATGTCAAAACCGGCGAGCCTGTGGCGTTGGTTGGATCGTCCGGCTGGGTCGAACTGGCCGTGCGGGACGGTTCGGCCCGGGACGTCCTGCGATTGGATCGCGGGCATCGCGTGACCGTGACGCCATACGCATCAACCTAAGAGGGTTTGTGAACGCTAGCGGGGATATATGGAGTGCGCCGGCAGAGTCCCGCCGACAAGGCGGGACGGCGACGGCGCTTTCTCTTCCACTGATCAAAGCGGGGTCGCGTCCCGACTGCGCGGGAGTCGGGACTTGCCCCCGCACTCCATAGGCCGCTTCGGAGATACGTTACTCACAGACAAATCATCTGACCCCGCTCAGAGGCTGGACTGTAAACGGAGATCATGACATGAGCAAATTGACCGAATCATCTGAATGGAAAGCGCTGGCCTCGCACGCCGGCGCCATGAGATCCACGCATCTACGCGACCTGTTCCGCGACGATCCGGGCCGCGCGGAACGTTACCGCATCGAGGCCGACGGCCTTCTGCTCGACTACTCCAAGAACCGCATCACCGATGAAACCATGACCCGCCTGCTGGCCCTGGCCAGCTACGCCGGCCTGCGCCAGACCATCGACGCCATGTTCTCCGGCGAGAAGATCAACCGCACGGAAGACCGCGCCGTCCTGCATATCGCGTTGCGCAATCGATCCAATACGCCGATCCGGGTGGACGGACAGGACGTGATGCCCGCCGTCAACGACGTGCTGGAGCGGATCAAGCGGTTCAGTCTGCGTGTACGTTCCGGCGAATGGCGCGGCCATACCGGCCGCAAGATCCGGCATGTGATCAATATCGGCATCGGCGGCTCGGATCTCGGCCCCGTCATGGCCTATGAAGCGCTGAAACCGTTCACGCTCCGCGATCTGACCGTGCGCTTCGTGTCCAACGTGGACGGGACGCACCTGGCCGAGGCTATCCGCGATCTCAATGCCGAGGAAACATTGTTCATCGTGTCGTCGAAGACCTTCACGACGCAGGAGACCCTGACCAACGCGAACAGCGCCAAGGAATGGGTGCTGAAAGCGATGAACAACAATCCGGCCGCGGTGCGCGCGCACTTCGCCGCCGTATCCACCAACCGCGAAAAGGTGACGGAATTCGGGATCGACCCGGAAAACATGTTCG
>CAYRPR010000211.1:0-5047 GCA_964425945.1 uncultured Verrucomicrobiota bacterium
TAAGGCGGGGTGTGCATGCGGAGGCGATCAGGCATTATGACCATGCTGTGTCACGCGGGATGCGCGTTGACGATGGCGTATTACACCGGGAGGGCGACTGAAGCCGGCGCGGCGGTTGTTGTCTACGAGGAGGATTTCTCCGATGTGGGCGAGTGGGTCGTGATCTTCAACGATCAGGGCGGGAGCGCGAGCATCACATCGGACGGCCTGTTGGGTTCGTTCTACGTCGAGGCCGAAAACAATTTCGTGGCGTTCGCCCCGCGGCCGGCCCTGACGACGCCGGCGGCGTTTGTCCTGTCGAAGGCCTCGCTGTACAGTCTCGACTTCACCGTCGACAGCCTGACGGGTTCCACCAGTTACTCGATTGAAATCGATCAGTTTGACGCCAACACGAATTACCTCGCGACGGTATTCGGGGTCGTGCCGCAGGGCACATTCGTGGGGACCGACAGCGTGAATCTGGCGGGATTGCCATGGAACGTCAACGCGGAGTTCATCCTGCCCAAGGTCACGGTGTATACCGGGCTGGGTGAGCAGACGGTGCGGTTCGATTATATCGGCTTCTCCGCAATATCCGTGCCGGAGCCGTCGACTCTGCTGCTACTGGGCTTGGGCGGCCTGCTTGCCTGGCGACGGCGCCATTCCGGGGCGCCCATCCATCGGGAATCGGTTATGAATAAACCGTCGGGATATCACATTCCATCACTGCAGGAGGAAGCATGAAAACACGGGCAGTTCTGGCCGGCATTGCGACGTTCTTGATCGTCGGAGGCGCATCCGTGACCACGGCGGACATCATCTGGTTGGAGGACTTTTCCGACGTATCGGATTGGCAGATCATCTTCAATGCCAATCCGGGCGATAATTCCTCCATCACCAGCGACGGGAGCATGGCGTCCATGTATGTCGAATCGGAATCCAGCGAGGCGGCCTTCGGGCTCAATACGGGCGTCGCCACGCTGGTGCCGTTTGATCCGTTGAACAAGGATGATTACTCGATGACGTTCACGGTGGACAGTCTGACCGGATCGATGAGCTACGATATCCGGTTGGACCTGTTCGATGGCGCGGACACCTATCTCGGAACCGTGTTCGGTATCGTGCCGCAGGGCACGTTTGTCGGGACGGATACGATCGGCCTGGGCGCGTTCAGCTACGATCCCGACACGGTGTCTGTGGCGCCGAAGATCACCGTGTTCACGGGGCTGGGCGACCAGACCGTGGTGTTCGAACAGTTGTATTTCGAACAGATTCCGGAGCCGGCGGCGGCGGTGATGATGCTGATGGGGTTGGCGGGTCTGGCCCTGGGCCGGCGGCGCAGGTAGGGCGAACCCTCCGGGTGAGCCGAGAGCCCGATCGAATATTGTAATGAACGATGTTCCCGATCGGGTTCATCACGCGTTCGCGGCTCACCCGGAGGGTTTGCCCCACCTATGTGTTGCGGTGTGCGATGATCTTTCTCGCTTCGGCAATGAACGCCCGGCACTTCTCCAGCGGGCCGTACCCGTAATCGCGCGTGGGCTCGACGGTGGTGGTTTCGGCATAATCGTTCCATGTGACGATCTGGACGAGGGGGGCGGGCGCGCGCGCGGCGGGATCGCCCGCGACATGGCGTTTCAGATAATCCAGCCAGACCTGCCACGTGCGATCCAGCGTGGCGCCGTCGCGTGTCTGCCGGCAGATCACGCAGGGGCGGATGTGCGGGCTCGATGGATCCTTGCTCCAGGCCCACGCGACCAGCTCGTTATTAAACCCGGGCCATACACCGTGCATGATGTATTCGCACGACGGCTCGCGATTCGCCGCGTCGTACAGAGCGCGCAGTTCCATCTCGCCGCAATTATCCGGATCGCTCCAGCAATGGGGATTGCTCAAGTCCACGGTCTCCGGATCGGGTTTCACCCAGGCATAGCATCCATTCTCGCCCGCGCCGCGCGGCGCGCCGCTCCAGATCAGGTCCGCGCCATGGCTTTCGAATACCCGGTCCAATGTATTCCGGAATGATTCGCGGTCGTCGCCATACGGAAACACCGCGAATACCGGCCGCCCGTCGCGTCGCAGATACGAGTCGCGGATCAGGTGATCGCGGATGTAGGTGAAATCCTCCTCCAGCGACACGGGCCGCTTGCCTTCCGACGGCCATTGGGCCTGCATGTCGTGGCAGATGAAATAATGAAAAGGCTGGTCGGGGTTATCCCGGTTCCAGCGCTCGAGACCCCGGAGCCAGTGGAGCGTGATGACATTCTCAATGGAATATTTGCCGTACCAGTTGATGATGAATCCGGTAATACCGTACGCGAGCGCGGTGCGGATCTGCCAGGCGATGACCACCGGGTCGCGGGAATCATAGACGCCGATCTCAGGCATGTGCAGGTGGGTGCGCCGCCAGCCCGCGCGCGCATCGTTCCAGTGGCGCATATCCTCGAGATCAGGAATCCAGTCCAGCGTCGCCGCATCGTCCGGATGCAGGGGGAAATCCGCGCCGCGGATCGTGAACCACGGCAGGAAATGGGCGAAGACGCTCGGCGGGTCCAGCCGCCGGTCCGGATTCAACTGGGAATGAAAGCGCATGAAGCCATCGTGCCCAAATTGATAAAATTTATCAATTGATTTCCGCCGCTGTTTTCGCTAGGATGCTATCAAATGCGTGGGAGTTCCGTCCATAGGCTGATCCTCGTCGCCGCGCTGGCGGGCCTGTCCGCGTGCGCGGACGAGCAGCCGGTCGCGATCCTGGCCCATTACATGCCCTGGTTCCGGGCAGAGCCGCTTTCCGACGGCCAGGTGCTCTGGGAGCACTGGCAGTGGTTCGGGAAGGGGCCGAAGCACGATCCGGATGATTTTCGCGAGGATGGGAGGCGGGATATCGCGTCGGTTTTTTATCCCCTGATCGGGCCGTATGACGGACGGGATCCCGCCGTGCTCGAGTATCATTTCCTGACCGCGCGCGCCGCGGGCATCGAGGGATTTGTGGCGGACTGGTACGGGCCCGGCACCTATTCCGATGAGGTGTTCGGTCACATGATCCGCGCGGCGGAACGGTACGGGATGAAGGTGGCGATCTGTCTCGAGGAAAAGGCATTCTTCCCCGGTTACGCCTCCGTGCAGAGCCGGGCGGAAATGCTCGATGTAGCCGAGCGTCATATCCGTCACGTGCTGTCCGCGCACGCGCCATCGTCGGCGTATCTGCGCGAGGACGGCCGTCCTGTGTTCTATATGTTCGTCAATTTCCAGGACGGGGCGCTCGGGCGACACATCCTGTCGCCGGACGAGTTGGCCGATCTGCTGGGACGGTTCGATGCGGATGGCGGCATCTTTTTCGTGCGCACGCATTTCGACGAGCCTTACGCCGGCGTGGCGGACGGCATGTTCGGCTGGGTGGGGGACGCGGCGTATCGGTCGAATTTCTACGAGAGGACCAGCGCGTGGCTGGCGTCGGGAGAATTGCTTTACGCGGCGGGCGCGGCCGTGCCGGGATTTGACGACACGGGCGTTTGGGGGTGGGGCACGTCGCCCCGTCGTATCGATCGGCGCGGGACACGGGAATACGACGATCACTGGGAGTCCGCGCTCGCGCATCGGCCCCACGCCGTGCAGATCGCGACGTGGAACGATTTCCAGGAGGGATCGACCATCGAGCCGGCCGAGGAATACGGGTTCACGTTCATCGACCGCACGGAGGAATGGGTGGAGCGCCTGAACGGGCGCCCGGTCAATCTGAGGGACAATCTCTGGCCGCACCGGGTTTATCTCCTGCGGCGCGGGATCGAGGCGCTGGATCCGGACAGCCGCGCGGAAATGGGGTTGAAGGTGGATCAGTGGGTGGATGATCTGCTGGACGGTCGGCGGTTCTGGATGGCCGGACGCTTGAAACGATTGGCGAACATGGTGCGGAAACAGATTCCTGTTGTGGAAGGAGAATGAGATGAGAATGGTGTTGATCGCGTTGTGCGTGTGGCTGGGTGCGCCGGTTGTTTGGGCCGAGGAACTGATCCTGTTCGACGCCCAGCGGGCGGCGGAGGAGGCGTGGAGCTGGTCGGACGCGAAGATCCAGCGGCGAGGCGACCAGTTGGTCATCGTCGAGAACAACAAGTCCGGCGATTACGGCAATGTGTTTGTGGATACGCACTATCCATATCATCCGGACGCGGTGCTGGCGGTGGATGTGCGGAGCGTATTGAATGGCACGTACACGATTCAGGTCCTCGCGTTCCAGGGCGAGACGCATATCCACACCGTGGATCCGATCAAGAATTCGGCGAGCACGGGGAGCCGCGCCCTCCCCATGCGAGACCTGAAACTGCCGCCCGAAACCCAGTCGGTTCGTTTTAAAGTGTGGGTGGCGGGCGCCGAGGGCGCGGCGATTGCGCTCGGCAACCTGCGATACAGCCGGATGATCGAGACGGACCAGATCGTGCTCGACGAGCCGATGAAGACGCTGACCTATTGGGAGGCGGACGGCACGAGCCCGGAACTTGTCGAAGGAGGCATACGAGTGACGCTGGCGGAAGGAGCGAGCTTCGGCAGTCTGTTGTACGAGCCGATGCGCGCGCGGCGCGACGACGGCCAGTTGATGATTCATACGCCGCGCGTTCACTATGGAACGATCACCATCCAACTGGTGTGCTTCGACCGCGATCATCTATATCTGGAATCGGTGGACGCCATTCGCGCCGTGGGGACGGGTTGGCACGGCGTGTCATTGGCGGGCGTGAAGTGGCCGGACCGGACGGCGCACTACAAGGTCAAGATCTGGCTAGGCGGCGAACCGGGCGCGGAAGCGAAACTCGCGCGGCTGCTGGAACTGGAAGAGTAAGGAGAGGGATGAAACGGCTCGACGTGGCTCGCCGCAGGCCTGAAACCTGCGGGAGGCCGGATCTCATTTAACGGAAAGGCGCAGAGGTAAACCAAGGCGCAATGAATCGCGAAAAACCTTCGCGCTTTTTTGTGCCTTTTTGCGGCTGTATGTTCGCGGTTGAGTTTTTGTGCTCTTACTGCACGTACCAGAAGTCCGTGGCGTCGCTTAGCGCGGCTTCGTCCTTGTCGAGGT
>CAYRPR010000212.1:0-5038 GCA_964425945.1 uncultured Verrucomicrobiota bacterium
GCCTGTCCGCGCAAGGCCATCTATAAAAGGAAGGAGGACGGGATCGTCCTGGTGGACCAGACCCGGTGCCGCGGGTATCAGGAATGCGTCAAGGCCTGCCCGTACAAGAAGGTGTTCTTCAATTCCGTCACGCGCACCTCGGAGAAATGCATCGGATGTTTTCCGCTGGTTGAACAGGGCCTGCAACCGCGCTGTGTCGAGACCTGCATCGGCAAGATCCGCATGCAGGGCTGGCTGTCCGCGCCGGGCGAGGAACGCGCGGACAACCCGATTGATCTGCTGGTGCGCATCAAGAAGATCGCCTTGCCGATTTATCCGCAGTACGGCACCGAACCCAACGTGTATTACATCCCGCCGATCAACGTGCCGCGCGATTATCTCGCGCAGATGTTCGGACCCGGCGTGGAACAGGCGATCAAGGGGTACATGAATGCCGCGCGCGATATCGAATCGCTCGCCGCCATGTTGCTCTTTGGCAATTCGCCGAAGACCATCACCCGGTTTGAGTACACCGACGACGAGACGATTGGCTTCAACGAAAAGAACGAGGAAGTCGTCCGGGCGCCGCTGACGGAACCGTTGTTCGTCCGCCCGGAATACGATGAGAAATTCAAAGCGTATCGGAACAACACAGCATGAAATCACGCATTCTCCTTCTATCGTTCATCTGCGGGCTGTTAACGACCCTTTCGGCCGATGCCCAGTTACTGGCCCGCCATGCGGCGATCGGCGACGATGTATTCGAAGAACCGGACCCCGCCTATCCTCTCTGGCACCGTGCGCCGGTCGAACGGGTCAATCTGCTCGCCCAGACCGTAACCCGGCCGTCCGCGGACACGATCAGTACGCCGTTCATCGAGGCCCGCGCGATCCATAACGGCCAGTGGCTGGCGGTCCTGCTGACCTGGCATGACCAGGACAGGAACGATATCCTCGATGCCGCCGTTTACGGCGACGCGGTGGCGATGAGCTGGCCCCTGCGCGGTGCCGCGACCTCGCCCTTCATGGGCGATCCGAACATGCCCATTGAAATTGTGCACTGGAAGGCCGCCTGGCAACGGGACGTCGATGAAGGTTACCGCGACGTGGCCGAGGCGTATCCGAACATGACGGTGGACGCCTACCATGGAAGCAAGACCGGGAAACCGCATCCGCTCAAGGACGTGCTGGAATCGCCCGAGGCCCTGAATGCCATGCCCGCAATTCAACACGGCAACCCGGTAAGCCAGGTGGATCGCACCTGGCCGGTGGAGCAACTGACCGCCGCCGGATTTACCGGCACGCTGACCACCCTGCCCGAACAACGCGCCCGGGCGCGCGGCGTACACGAGAACGGGCGGTGGCATGTGCTGATCACCCGCCCGCTGAACACCAAGGTGCATAACAATCTGCCCCTGGTGGCGGGGATGGACACGCTGATCAATTTCGCCGTGTGGGAAGGCTCGCGCGGCGACGTCGGATCGCGGAAGAGCTATACGATGTGGGTTCCCTTCCGGCTGGAGGTGCCCCGATGAAGCATTTCTCCGAAATGCAGAACGCTCTGCTCCGGGCGGACCTGTTCCGCATGGCCGCCCTGGCCTTCAGCGAACCGACGGACGAGCGCCGGGCGGATCTTCGCGAGAGCCTGGAGGCCCTGATGGATTGCCTGCGGGGGTCCGACCTGACCGACGTGTTGGCCACGGTGACGATCGCGCTGCGCAACAGCGATCCTTTCCGCCTACGATTGCAGTACTACAGTCTGTTCGATACCAGCATGCCGGTGCCGATCATGGAGAGCGCCTATCACCGAGCCGACCGCGGCGCGACGCTCGGCGATGTCGCGGGATTCTACTCGGCCTTCGGTTTCGATCTGCCGTCACGTGACGGATCTCCGGATACCCTGCCCCACGAACTGGCGTTCCTCGCATGGTTGTCACTGAAGGAAGCCTACGCGATCGAGCACCACCTGCCGGACGAGGCCGCCGTCACGCGCGACGCCGCGGTGAAATTCATTACCGACCATACCGGACGATGGACGGAACTGTTCGCGGACAAGTTGCTCTTGTGCACCGATGCCCCCTTCTATCGATCCGCCACCGATCTGCTTCGCCGGACCTTGGAGCGGGCGCAAGCCGACCTCCGCATCGAGACGATTGTTCCGTTGGATTCGGCTTCCACCGATCCGGAACCGGAAAGCATCGAATGCCCCGCCGCCTGCCGCGGAAACGAATAATCCGGTGCTCGCCCGATAAATAGGGTTGTTATCCTGTCGCAAATGGTCTTTAATCGCCCGTTGATTAACCGACAGGATATCCGCTATGACAATAGAGCAACTGCCCGGTCATCAGGAACAGCCCGAAGAGATTATCTGTCATAACTGCGGCCGGTTCGTCGGTCCCCTCAATAAATGCCCGAACTGCGGCGCCCGCATCGAGAAGCGCATGTCGGTCCGCTTCTTCCGTATGGGGGCCATCCTGGTGGGCCTGGTCGGACTGGGTCTGTTGTGGATGATGGCGGCGCGTTCCGAAGTGCCCATCATCGAAATCGGGGGGATCGAGCGCACGATGAATTTCGCGTTTGTCCGGATCGCGGGCACGGTCATGGGCGAACCGCGCATCACCCGCGAAGCCGGCCGTGTCGCCAGCGTCAGCATCACCGTCGACGATGGCACCGGGGAAATCGCCATACGGGCCTATCGCGCGAAAGCGCAAGAACTTATCGAAAAGGACCGCCTGCCGCGGAGTGGCGACAAGGTGATCGTAGGCGGCAGTCTGCAGGTGTCGGCGGACGATATGGCCATGTGGCTGGCCGACACGGACCTGATCCAGATCGTCCGGAAGGACCTGATGTATCCGGCCGTGGCGGATCTCACCCTGGAGGACGAAAGCCGTATCGCCGTGGTACGCGGAATCATACTGGATGTGGCGCCGCCCAAGGTCGGCACACGCATGCCCTGGAGCGTCCGGTTTACCGACGGTTCGGGCATCGCCACGCTGAACATGTTTGAAGACACCTACCAGGAAATTCCCGACAAGATGCGACTGGAACCCGGCTCGGTATTCGAGGCGACCCTGATTCTGACGATCTATCAGGATAAACTCCAACTACAGTTGAACCGCGGCTCGGACTTTGCCTTCTTGGATGTGGATCCGAGCGAGATCGTGGCCAAGCATCCGGGCGCCCCGACCGAGCCGCATAAGATCAGTATGCTGACGGAGGAACAGGACGGGCATATGCTGATGGTCAAAGGGCGCATCACGGCGCTCGACTATCCCCCGCCCCGCTCGCGGGCCTATCACCGCATCACGATCAAAGAGGGCCGGCACGAAATCACCATCGTGTACCAGGCGCCGCATGACCTGCCCCTGCGCGACGAGCGACTGGTTGTCGGCGCGGAGGTGCGCGTCACGGCCCGCATGGAACAATTGACGCGCGAGCGTCGGCTTCGGATCTATCACCCATCACAGATCGAGGTGCTGTAACGGTATGCAGGCGGCGTTACTGGTTCTGGCGGCGACCATCGCGGGCACGGCGATATCCAGCGTGCTCTCCTGCCTGCCGGCCCTGCATGCGTACAACGTTCTGGGATTGGTGATCTTCTTCCTGTTGTCGGATATCGGCAGCGGGGTTCCAGCCGAAGTCTACATCCCGTTCATGACCGGCATGATCGTCGGCTGGGCCATGTTGAACACGATCCCCGCGGTCATTCTCGGCGCGCCGGACGAGAGCGCGCTCTTCGCCGTGTTGCCCGGCCAGAAATACCTGATGACCGGACGCGGCTATGAAGGCACGATGATCACCGGCGTCGGCGGTCTGCTCGGTATCGTATTCCTGGTATTCATTGTTGGTCCCGTCGCTCCCAAGGCCCTGCCGCTGATCCGCGAAGTGCTGACGCCGCACCTGCACTGGGTCCTGTGGCTGATCATCGTGTACATGCTGATGGCCGAATGGCCGAAAGGCGGAACCGGCGGCGTATCGGGCTGGGCCAAATTCCTCGACGGATGGAAATCGCTCGGCGCGGGCATCGCCACCTTCGTGGTGTCGGGCGCATTCGGATTTATTCTACTGTACCGCTCCCCGGTGTCCATCGAAGTGGCCTTTCAGAACATCATGCCCGCCTTTGTCGGCCTGTTTGCCATCCCGTGGTGCCTGTTGAACATCATCAGCGGGACCGGCGTCCCGCCCCAACGCGTCTACAAGGAACTGGAAGTGGACGGCGACGTACTGATGCGCAGCATGGCCGCCGGCGGATTGGGCGGCGGCTTTGCCGCGTTTTTCCCCGTGGTCACCGGCGGTATCGGCGGCATGCTCGCCGGTCATGCGACGGCCCAGCGCGATGAACGCGTCTTCCTGATGTCGCAAGGCGTGTCCAAACTGGTCTATTACGTCGGCGCGTTCATGATGTTCTTTGTGCCCATGCTCGCCGTCAAGCGCGGCGGTGCGGCCTGGATGCTGCAGGGCATCCACACGCCCAACGCCTGGTATGATTATTATATGGTCCTCGCGGCGATTTGCATCGCCGGCGCCCTGTCGTTCCTGCTGATGAGCCCCCTGACGCGCCTCGTGCTGTATACGATCGATCGCTTCAATTACCGGATGGTATCGGTAGTGGCGCTGACGATCATTGTTCTGCTCGTCTTTTCGATTGTCGGCTTCAAGGGCATTTTCGTCATGCTGGTCGGCACGGGCATCGGACTGATCCCGGTCTTCTTCGGGTCGCGACGTTTGAATTGCCTCGGCATCCTTTTACTGCCGGTCGCGTGTAACATGTCGGGCTATGGCGGGAAGGTCGCCGCCTGGATGGGATTGATATGAAAGGCATCGCACATTTCGCCACAGGCGTGACGGCCGCGTCGTTCTTCCCGTGGTCCGTGCACGCGGCCATGGAAGGCAATCCGCTGTATTTCGTGCTCGGCGGCGCCTTCGGGCTCCTGCCCGACACGCTCGATTTCAAGTTCTACCGGTTCTTCTACCGGCATGACGTGTATGTGGATCCCGATCCGAACAATCTAGACCCGCAGATCGTGGCCGATCAGGTCGCGCGTGCGATCGAACAGGC
>CAYRPR010000213.1:0-5025 GCA_964425945.1 uncultured Verrucomicrobiota bacterium
AGGTGCCGAAGGCCCGCAACTGCACCATGCCCAGCACGCTGTCCGGCACGGTGAACGGAGGATCGCTACCCATTACGGTGAAGGCGGAATCGAGCGGCTTGACGTTGGGGCGGCATCGCGCGGTCGTTCGGGTGCGTGGAAATTATCCGGGCGCCGACGTGCTTTCGATACCGGTGATATTCGATGTGGTGCAGCCGACCTTGACGGCGCAGTCCACCACCGGCGTCAAGAACTGGATGGATCAGTTTCTGGCAGGCAACGGCGGCCCTTCGGCCGCGCTGTTCCAGTTGATCTACGCGGGGCCGAACGGTCAGATCAATCCGCCCACGGTGGATGGGGCGGCAACCGGCGACGATGTGGTGCTGGCCACCTTCCCGTTCGCCGTATCGCACGGGCGTTTCGGGGTCGGTTATGAGCAGACGCCGAACCTGGGACGATTCAGCGAGGTGTTCTTCCATGACCTGCTGATGACGACCCCCATGCGCAATGTGTACGTCCGCGCGTGGGATGCGGCTACCTTCTCGGATTCGGTGGCGTATGGCGATTCCTCCCTGTACTTCCTGGACTTGACGGCCTGGGAAACGCATGATTTCGGCACGTGGTTTGTTAATCAGGTCATAGGGTATCCGGGACCGTTGGGCACGCTGAAGGATTCGAACGGCGACTCCGTGCCGGATGGCTGGTATATCCTGAACGGCATGGATCCGCGACGGCCCATCGGTCCGCTCACCGCATCGGGGTCCATGTTGGCGAAGCTCGGATCATTCGGCACCGCGACCAACCAGTTCCGATTCCCGACGCGCACATTCCTTACGGATTCATTCGTCTACGTGCTCGATCGGAATAACTACCGCATATCCGTGTGGAACCGCACGAACCTGACCCATGTACTCAATTTCGGGTCGAGCGGAACAAACGCCGGTCAGTTCGGCCAGGCGTACGGCATGGGCAAGGCGCCCAACGCGAACCGCTTTGCCGTGGCCGATTCGCCCAATCACAGGGTCCAGGTGTTCACGTTCGATCCCGTGACGGGCGCCATCACATTCGAGCGGGCGTTCGGCTCGTTTGGATCCGGCGCGGGACAGTTCAGCAATCCGAAGGATGTGGCCATAGGCCCACTGGGGCGCATCTATGTGGCGGACACGGATAATCATCGCATCCAGGTATTTGATCCGACGGGCAATCATCTCTTCAGCTTCGGCGCATTCGGAACGGGCAATGCCCAGTTTAAGAGCCCACAGGGTATTACGGTGGACCATAACGGCATCATTTTTGTCGCCGATACGGATAATCATCGCATTCAGGGCTTCAACGGGGCGGGGGGATATCTGTGGAAAACCGGAACGTTCGGCGCCGGTCCCGGCCAGTTCAACAAGCCGATCGGCATTCAAATCGGACTGGGCGACCGCATCTACATCGCCGACACCTCGAATCATCGGGTGCAGGTGCTCGACCCGTTGCGAAATCATATCGCGAGCCTGGGCCAGCACGGATCGGGCGACGGCCAGTTGACCTTGCCGCACGATGTGGCGCCTTCGTTCCTATCTGCGGCGATCTATGTGGCGGACACATGGAATCACCGCATTCACAAACTCGATACCATCATGGATGGTGATGGCGACGGCATGGACGACACTTGGGAATTGCTCAACGGACTGGATCCAACCGATCCGAACGACGCGTTGATCGACAGCGATGGAGACGGTCTGCTGAATATCGGCGAATACCGTATTCAGACCGACCCGCTGAACGTCGATAGCGATGGTGATGGATGGGAGGATGGCGAAGAGGTGGCCGCCGGATCCTCGCCATCAGACGACGAAGCGATTCCGGTATTTGATCTGGAGATCCTGTCGGGAGAGGGCGCGCCCTATATCGGCATGACCTGGTTTGCCATCTCCGGACAGGTGTTCAAGATTCAGGCGCGCACCAATATGCTGACGGGGGCATGGGTTGACTTGCCGGGCTCGGTATTTACGACGGAACTGAATGGGGTAACCGGCTATACCAATATTCTGTATGGCGGGGAACCCATGTTCTTCTACCGCCCGGTACGTCTCGATCCATGACAATGCGGGCGTGAATTATCATTGACATATATGGCAACTATTCTAATGTTCGGAGCAGCATGCACTTGGATAATGGAATGAGGTTTATGCGAATTACGTTGATGCGTTCTCTGATCTTACCGGCCGTGCTCTTCATGGCCGTCACAGTCCCGCTGGCCGACGTGCGGGCGGACGAGGAGGCGCCCGTCTCCGACGAAGCCGTTGCTCCTTCTCTGCTTGAACGTGTTCAGGCGCTGGATCTCAAGGAACTCGATGTCGAGGCCCTGCGCGAACTCGCTTCGGACGTGCGCCAGGAATTGGTCCAGACGCGGCGCGACGCCCAGGCGCTTCGGCAGCGCTTTGATACGGAGAACGAGGACGCCCGCGCGATCATCGAGGAAATGACCCGTCTGCGGCGGCAATTGGCCGAATTGAGCAAGAAATACGAAGATACCCTGTCAGAACAGGAGTCTTTCGGTGTATTATCCACTAAGGAACGAGATCTCCGCGATGCGTTGATCCGCGTTACGGAAGTGATCGAGAAGCATAAGGATTTGAACGATAGGAATGAATAAGCCGTATTCCAACCGATGTGTCGGACGACAGATTGTCGGGGAGCGCCTATAATGAACAGTCTCTGTAATTTCCGTGCGGTAGCCTTCGGGCTGTTGGCTTTCCTCATTGCGGGAGCGGCACAAGCCGGAACCTTGGTAGTATCGCCGAATAATCCGACGCGCGGCGATGTCCTGATTGAGAATCTGACGGATGCGAGCAGTGATGGACCGAGCGATCTGGCCATTGATAACAATGCCGATGACGGCGACGTAATCCGCTTGACGGCTATTCCGGCCGGCGATTGGGCCTTTATCGAATGGACGGGCGATATCCCGGCCGGACAGGCCGAGGCCAATCCGGCGATTTTTGTGGCGAACGGGAATAACGGGTCGATCACGGCGGTATTCGATCAACAGCCCGGTATCCGGATTCTCGTGGAGGTATTCGGTGTGGGCCATGAGGGCTTGGAAGGCGTGGGGATAGGTACGGTCGCCGTGACCCGGGTGAACGGCGTTTCGACGAATCTCGATCCCAACACCGCCGTGTTTCAGAATGGCGACTCGGTCGTGCTGTCCGCGTTCCCTGAGATGCTGGGGCCGTATCGTAGTTTCGTGTTTGAATGGGGCGGCGAGATTTCGGAAACCCTGGCGAATGCCCAGCGCCCGCACGGCACCAACGCGTCGTTCATCTTGACCGCGCCGCCGGATCAGACCGTCACCCGCGAGATCAACATTCTGTTCAGCCGCGAGTATCATCCGGATGAAGGGGTGGGCGATCTGGATCTGGACGGGTTGCCGGATGCCTGGGAAACCCGTTTTGAGCTGGATCCCAAGGACCCGACCGGCAACAACGGGCCCAACGGCAATATTCCCGGCGACGAATCCATGCCGACCGCATGGCCTCACAACCGATTTGCATCGGGAGACTACCCCGCGATCCTGGGCGATGTGTTCCTGGATCCGCCGTATCGCTTTCATATAGATGGTTCCCGTCCGGATGACTACTACCTGGGGATGGCGCCGTTCGGCAACTGGTTGCGCGCGCGCGGATTTGACGGCTGGTATGGCGTCAACCCGCTCACCGGGTATAGTGACGATCCTTGGATCAGCGCCGCGTTGTCGGTCGATCCGCGTCTCCTCAGTTCGACGGGCGATGGAATATCCGATGGCTGGAAGTATTGGTTCTACGCCTCCGCACGCCACGACCCAACACTGGACGGTGTGGGATTGGACGTCTATACGGATCTGAACGCGCCGGCGCCGGAATTCGTGATAACCAATGCGGATATTGTCGCCGCCTTCCGACCCTGGCTCAACTTCCCGATCGGCACCGATCTGGACAACGACTGCTCCAACATCCCGGCCACCGAGGATGACCCCGCCCGCTCCGACATCATCTCCGAATTCCTGGCCGGCACCGATCCGATCCACTGGGATACGGACGGGGACGAGATATCGGACGGCTATGAAATCCGCACCGGCTTGAACCCACTCGAGCCGGCGGACGCGGATGAGAATTTCGCGGATGACTTCATGGCGTACCATGAAGACGGCGGCGTGGAATATCGTCACAAGCAGGTGTACGATTTCCTGGGATTCGATCCCCGAACAGGATGGGGACAGAATTTTCTCGGTCGCGGCACGACGCGCACGCTCAGTGGTCAGATCAACACAATAGCGTTCAACAACCGGGAGAAATACAAGGCCTCTGTCTATCTGGCGGATCTGGCCGGCGAGGTGTTCGGATGCCAGAACTTCAATACGTTTGCCTTGGATCCGTTCAGCATCGATACGGATGACGACGGGATATTCGACGGATGGGAACTGTACACCGGCTTGAATCCCAAGAACAATCAGGACGCCAATGCCCTGACCGGTGACGACGGATTGACGGCTTTTCAGGAATTCAGTTGTTACGATCTGGACCTGATCCGGGGCACGCCGTGGCCCAATGGCCGCCAGCATTTTGACCCGTTATGGCGCAACAAAGTCTGGCCCACCGATCCGAATAATGACGATACGGACGGCGATGGCCTTCGCGATGGAACCGAGGGCGGCTACCGGGACGCGGAGTTCCCCGAGGGCGATGAAGGATCGGGATCGCTTTCCGTGCTTAAGTACTCCGGCGATACCATCATCTGGAACAACAGTTCCTATATCGGCGGCGGCCTGAATCCGACCTCCGCGGATACGGATCGCGACGGCATTCCCGATCACTGGGAGGCCCGATTCCGCTCGACGGTTTATGACATCGAGGATCTGGACAACCGCAATGGGATGGACGGCACCCACAAGGATCATCAGAAGGATTATGATTCGGATGGGCTGCTGAACTATCAGGAGTATATTAGCGGCTCCGTGCATCACTGGCGCTGGACGGAATGGGTGCCCGGTCTTCCGTTGTTCGGCTATGATCCCATGGA
>CAYRPR010000214.1:0-5013 GCA_964425945.1 uncultured Verrucomicrobiota bacterium
GTCCGATCAGTCCCAGCCACAGCGCCCAGGGCTCGATGGGATCCAGGTCTTCCTTCTTGATCTGAGCTGGATGAAATATCCGGTTCAAATCCGCGATGAGATCATCAGGCCAATCGAAGCGGCGTGATTCCGCTCGCGCATGGAGTGCGTGCCGGTACATGACGTCCAGAATGGCGCGGGGATTGCTTTCGACAATCACGGCGGTAGATTCCCGAAAGACGCGCACCGCCGTGTGACTGATCAGGTGGGTGTGACGAGGGCGCAAAGGCACGGAGGCCATCAGATAAACGGTTCCTTTGTTCCCATCAACGCGCCAGAGCGGGGGGGTGGACCGCTCGACCATGCGTTCTCGCAGAGGGGGATAGCGATGAGGAGTCTGCAGGATCAACGCGCCAATGGCCGTTGCGTAGGACGATCCAAAGCGCGTCTCACGGCCCGCGCCGTTCCACGAACCATCCTCGCGTTGATGGGTCAGGAGTTCGACTACGATAAGGTCCCTCCAACTGTGCCAGACCGGGCCTCCCTGGTTGAACAGGGCTTGGTGCAGTTGGAGGCTGTTATAGAAATACCAGCTGGCGGTGTGGGACCATTCGCCGGGGATCGAATGTTCCAGATCGAGCAAACCTATCCCGGCGGAGTCGCTGTCGGCCTGTCCAGCCAACTGTAGTCCCAGGACCCCGGCGCCGCTGATACCGGGACCCCCGATGCCGCGATGCACGCTGCCGAATCGACCGGTACCGGCATCCTGAATGGTTTGGAGGTCTTGTGCGGCGCGTGACAGTGCCCGTGTGATCTCGTCGCGAAACCAGCCGGCCGCGTAGGCCGCGAAAAGAGCCTCCATCTGCGCAACCGTGACAACGGTGTCGCGCCGGTTGCCTCGCGCATATCCATAGTGCCACCCCCCGCCGGCCTGCTGATGATCAAGAATGAACCGAATTGCCCGCTGAGCCGCCGTTTTCAGGGCCGGATCGGAAAATATCAGATAACCCTCGCACAACGCTCGCGTGGACAGGGCGTGTTCATACGGTTGGTCAATAGCCGGCGCGCCGCCAATGCGCCCGATGTCTTTCTGATGTGCAAGGAGATTCAACAGGCCGCGTTGTGCGGCATCACGTCGATCCGGATGGTCGACATCGCTCAGCAATGCCAGTGTGGCTAACGCCGTCGCGGGAATATTTCCCCACGATCCATCGGCGCGTTGTCGTTCCATGAGCCACGCAAGCGCGTGTGAGATATGTGGTCCGAGATCATTTCGCGCATAGTAGGTGGCCAGAGCGGCTTCGCGTTTCAGCGCTGTGCGCAGGTCTCGGATATCGAGGCCGGAAACGCGCGGAGGTTCGGTAATACGCGGGGAGGGGAGGTGCTGGGGCGGCGTTGTGGTGCAGGACGTGATCGCGCAACCGGCGACGAGCACAAGGAATGGGATGATACGTATCACGCGGCCTCAGCTCAGCGGTTCCCTCTGCTCCGTGATCACGGGAAGGTCCTTGGATTTCTCGGCGTTCAATTCGATGTAGTGACGCCACTTGTCCGGCACGTTGCGGTCCAGGAAGATCGCGTTCACGGGACACTCGGGCACACAGGCGCCGCAATCGATGCAGGCGTCCGGATCGATCCAGAGACACTTCTCGTCCTCACGGAACGCATCGACGGGACAAACCGTGATACAGATCGTGTTCTTACACCCGTAGCAGGGCTCTGTGATGATATGTGCCATGTAACGCCGCCTGAAAAATGGTTGGTGTACTAAAGCCCATTCCGGAATGGTTTGCAACCCCGCGGTGTGTCATGTGAGTGCGCACAAAGCGGCAGGATGCCGCCTCTACATTGGCGCGGAGCCGATCTTTTCAAAGTAGAAGCGGCGTCTCGCCGCTTTCTTCCCATGGCTTCGTGGCAAGGGTGGTGCCCGTTACGGATGCGGCTCTTCCAGATTCCACTTCGCCGGATCGATCGGATCGGGTTGCTGTCGGGATTGATGCCAATAGCGAGCCGTGACGCCGATCAGAAAGATCAGCAGAATACCGGTCAACCACAACCGTTCTTCGCGCGTCAGCATGAACCACTGACGATAGATACCCGTCGGCGTCTTGGCGTTCTTCCCCGGCATGGCCTGCACCTTTTTCTTACGATACGGCGATATTCACCAACCGGCCCGGCACCACGATCACCTTGCGCACGGTCTTGCCTTCGATCCACTTCGTGACCTGCTCATTGGCTAGGGCTTCCTGCTCGATGGTCTTTTGATCCGCCTCGGCGCTGACATGAATACGCCCGCGCAATTTGCCGTTGACCTGGATCACGATCTCAATCGTTGCGCGATACAGTGCGGCTTCGTGCACGCTCGGCCACGGTACGGCCAGGATGCTGGGCTCATGACCCAGTTCGACCCATAACTCTTCGGCCACATGCGGCGCGAAGGGTGAAATGAGCGCGACCACCGTCTCCATTGCATGACGGAACACGGCGCGGACCTGTTCGGAGCTATCCTCACTCACCGGCACGGCATCGACCGCGTTCATCAGTTCCATGATCTGCGCGATGGCGGTATTGAAGTGGAACGCGCCCTCCATATCGCGCGTGATGCGCTGGATGGATTCGTGTACCTTGCGGTACAGATCGCGCTCCGGCCCGTCCATCTTCTGCAGATCGGGCTTCAGATCGCGGGAGGCCTCTAGCAGGGCGTGATGATCGTATATTCGTTTCCAGATGCGGCGCAGGAACCGGTACGCGCCCTCGACACCGGCATCGTTCCATTCCGCGTCCTTCTCCGGCGGGCCGATGAAGAGCGTGTACAACCGCACCGTGTCGGCGCCGTATTCGCGTATCAATTCCTCGGGACTCACCACATTGCCCTTGGATTTGGACATCTTGTAGAGCTGTCCGTCCTTCTCACTGCGCTTGCAGATCATGCCCTGCGTGAACAGATGCGCGAACGGTTCGTCGAAATGGATCAGCCCGATATCGCACAGCGCCTTCGTGAAGAAGCGCGCGTACATCAGGTGCAGGATCGCGTGTTCGATGCCGCCGATATATTGATCCACCGGCAACCACCGGTCGCACACGTCCGTATCAATTGCTTTGGCGTCGTCTTTCGCGGACAGATAGCGCAGAAAGTACCAGCTCGAGTCTACGAATGTGTCCATGGTGTCGCTCTCGCGACGCGCGGGTTTGCCGCATTTCGGGCAGGGCACATTCATGAACGAGGCGGAACGAGCCAGCGGCGATTCGCCGGTCGGCTTGAATTCGACATCGTCCGGCAACAGCACGGGCAGATCCTTGTCGGGTACCGGCAGGGTCCCGCACGTGTCGCAATAGATGATCGGGATAGGCGCGCCCCAGAAGCGTTGACGGCTGATGAGCCAGTCGCGCAGGCGATACTGGATCACCGGTCCGCCGAATCCCTTTTCCTGCGCGTAGTCCGACATCTTCGGGATGGCCTCGCGGTTCGGCAGGCCGGAGAAGGGCGGCGAATCCACCACGATGCCGTCGTCCACATAGGCCTGGTCCATGTCATCGAGAACGAGCGACTGGTCCGCGTTCTGGATCGAGATGCGGATCGGCAATCCGTACTTCTTCGCGAAGGTCCAGTCGCGCGTATCGTGCGCCGGCACCGCCATCACCGCGCCCGTGCCGTATTCCATCAGCACGTAATCGGCGATCCAGAGGGGGATCTTCTCGTTGTTGTACGGGTTGATGACGTACCGGCCCGTGAACACGCCGTTCTTGTCGCCTTCGGTGGTGCGTTCGATGGTGGACATGCGGCGCGCTTGGCGGATGAACTCCTTGACGTCGTTCTCCTGCGGAAGGTCCTTCACCATCTGCTCGACGCCGGGATATTCCGGCGCGAGGACCATGTAGGTGCATCCGTAGATCGTGTCCACGCGGGTCGTGAAGCAGGGTACGGTCCGCGCCGGGTCGGCGGCGCCGTCATCGCGGGGAACCAGCCCGAACTCCACGCGCGCGCCTTCGCTGCGTCCGATCCAGTTTTCCTGCATCGCCTTGACGCGTTCCGGCCAGCCGCCCAGTTTGGATAAATCATCGAGCAGGCGTTGCGCGTAGGCCGTGATCTTGAAGAACCACTGTTCCAGTTCCTTCTTCTCGACCAGTGAATCGCATCGCTCACATTGGCCGTCGATCACCTGCTCGTTCGCGAGCACCGTCGCGCAGGACGGACACCAGTTCACGGGCGATTTGTTCTTGTAGGCCAGGCCGCGCTCGTAGAGTTTCAGGAACAGCCATTGCGTCCACTTGTAATAATCCGGCAGGCAGGAGGTCACCTCGCGTTCCCAGTCGTAGCAACAGCCCCACGCGTTGAGCTGTTGTTTCATCGTGGCGATATTGTTCAGCGTGCTGGCGCGCGGATGCGTGCCGGTCTTGATCGCGGCATTCTCGGCCGGAAGACCGAACGCATCCCAGCCCATGGGCGTCAGCACCCGTTTGCCCGTCATCTTTTTATAGCGGGCGACCGCGTCGCCGATGATGTAATTGCGGCCGTGACCCACGTGCAGGGTGCCGGACGGGTAGGGGAACATCATCAGGCAGTAATACTTGTTCTCGTCCGAGACGACATCGGTCCGGAACAGGCCCTGTTCTTCCCAGTACGCCTGCCACTTCGGCTCGATTTCTTGAAACGGGTATTTCTCTTTCATAAGGCAGTCCAATCCTGACGAAAAAACCGGTGATATCAAGACCGATTATTCTTCGATCGTGTGGAACACCACCGGTTTTTTAACGCCGCAAAGGAAGAAGAGAAGAGTTAACCACGGATGGACACGGAAAGACACGGATGAAAGAGGGGGGAGGAAGAATAGGAACCGCGAATACACGCCAATAGACGCGAATAGGCGATCTGCAGATTACAACGCCAATAACACGTCTTCGCGCGAAGCGCTTTGGAGTGCGGCGGCCTGCCCTGAAGTCAAGCGCAGCGCGTACTTCAGGGCTTGACGCCGCTTTGATATTGAATGGGAGGGAGGGACAGGAGGGCGGAGGGATGAGATGTCTCGCCACTTT
>CAYRPR010000215.1:0-4979 GCA_964425945.1 uncultured Verrucomicrobiota bacterium
CTCGCGAATCAACTGCGACAACTGACGCCCTTGCCGCCGGGCGCGTGGGATCGCGCCAAGGCCGCGCACCTGCTGTCCCGGGCCGGGTTCGGGTCGCCGCCGTCGGAAATCGATCGCTACGCGGAGATGGGCCTCGAGCGCGCGGTAAACACGCTCCTCTATCCGGAGCGCACGGAATTTCCTTTTGCCCCTCCGGCATGGATCGGCGGCGAGGCCATGCCGACCACCACGCCCGAAGATGCGGCGCAACTTCAACTGAACCGACTGGCCTCGCTCCGCGAATGGTGGATGCGCCGCATGGTGCGGTCCCCGCGCCTGCTCGAGGAGAAGATGACGCTGTTCTGGCACAGCCATTTCGCGACGGACGCGATCAAGGTGCCGCAGGCGGTGTTATTGTACCGGCAGAATGATCTGTTTCGCCAGTACGCCTTTGACTTCTTCGAGGTGCTGTTGATTGCGGTGGCCCGCGATCCGGCCATGGTCCGGTTTCTGGATACGGAAACGAATCGCAAGGGGCATGCGAATGAAAACTTCGCGCGGGAGTTGATGGAGCTGTATTCACTGGGCGAGGGGAACTACACGGAGCAGGACGTGCGCGAAGCGGCGCGCGCGTTCACCGGCTGGACGATTCGCGGCGGGGCGTTCCATTTCGACCGCGCCCAGCACGATGCCGGCGAGAAGACGTTTCTGGGGCAGACCGGTCATTTCGACGGGGTCGATATCATCCGGATCATCATGCGGCAGGAGGCGGTCAAGACCTTCGTGCCGGCGAAGCTGTTCGAGTATTTCGTACATCCGAATCCCCCGCCGGAGGTCCGCGCGGACCTGGCGGATGTCTTTGTGCAATACCACTTCAATATCCGCGAACTGCTGCGCGTGCTGTTCATGTCCGAGCTGTTCTATTCCGATCACGCGCGCGGCGCGCGGATCAAGAGCCCGGTCGAATATGTCATCGGGACCTTCCGCCGGTTCGGTGTGACCGAATGGCCGGCACCGATTGTCGCGCAGGCCATGAACCTGATGGGCCAGCACCTGTTCCACCCGCCGGATGTGGACGGATGGAAAGAGGGGACGACCTGGATCAACAGCAACACCCTGATGATGCGGTATCATTTCGCCCACTATTTCACGACCGGGGAAATGCCGGAGGGTTTCCGCATGCGCATCGAGTCCGAGTATCGGAGTGAACCGGACGCGCCGCCGCCGCGTCCGTTGATCGACGTGCGGAAACTGTGCGCCGGACGGGATTTCCGGTCGCCCGAGGACTGCCTCGACGCCGTCTCGGAACCGTTATTCGGTCGCGCACTGTCGGGCAACGCGCGCGCGGAGTTGGCGCGCTACCTGCAGACCGCGAGCAACAATGCCCGCGTCGACTTCAATTTGGTCAACCGGATGTCGGTGGAGCGTCTCGAAAGCGCGGTGTATATGTTAATGTGTTCGTCGGAGTATCAGGTATGTTGAAGAATATTCGAAACACGAATATCGAAATCCGAAACGGCCTATACTGTTTCGAGCTTTCTATTTTCCCTGTTTCGAGTTTGTTTCGGATTTCGGATTTCGAATTTCGGATTTCCTGCGGCATGGGGTGGCGCGATGCGGTTTACTGATCAACTCTACAGCCGCCGCGAGTTCCTGCGGAGCGGTCTGTATCTGACGGCGGCCGCGTCCACCGTGCCGTCGTTCCTTGCCCATACCTGTCTGGCCATTGACAGTCCGCTCGGCCTGAAATCCGTGCCGGGGGTGCCGGATGATCACATTCTCGTGGTCGTGCAGTTGTCGGGCGGCAACGACGGCTTGAACACCATTGTGCCGTACAACCATCCGGCCTACGCGAAGAACCGGCCGACCCTCGCCCTGCGAGGAAGCAGTATCATCCGCCTCGACGACGAGCTGGCCGTTCACCGGTCGCTGGCGGCGATCCAGCGCATTTATGATGATGGTGAGTTCGCGTGGATTCAGGGCGTGGGCTATCCGAACCCGAACCGCTCGCATTTTCGCTCGATGGAGATATGGCATACGGGATCGGATGCCGGTCAACGGATTCACAGCGGCTGGATCGGCCGCTACTTCGATCATACCTGTTCCGGGGAACAACCTCCCGGGCCGACCGCCGCCGTGACGATCGGCCGTGAAATGCCGCAGGCCATGCGATCGAAGACCGGACATCCCGCGGGCATCGTGCTGGATCGGCCGGAGCAGTATGCGTGGCAATCGTCGGGCCGCACGACCACACAACAGAACCGCCAGCGCGAACTGATGAGCATGTTGAACCGGATTACGGGCGCCACCGGCCGTTCGATCGATTACCTCCAGCGCACGGCGCTCGACGCGCTGGATTCGGCGGAGTTGATTGCCCGCGCGGACCGGCGTTACCGGGAGAATGTCGAGTATCCGAACAACCGGTTCGGCCATGACCTGCAACTCGTGGCCAAACTGATCGCCGGGAAGCTGGGCGGGCGCATCTTCTACGTGTCGATAGGCGGATTCGACACGCACGCCGGCCAGGCCGGTATGCACGCATCGCTACTGCAGACGTTGGCGGACGGGTTGTACGCGTTCCGGCGCGATCTCGTCCGCCTCCGGCAGTGGGAGCGGGTCGCGGTGCTTGGTTTCTCCGAGTTCGGGCGTCGCGTGGACGAGAACGGCAGTCGCGGGACCGATCACGGCGCCGCCGGGCCCATGTTCCTGATGGGTGAACACGTCACAGCCGGCCTGCACGGGGCGCATCCGAGCCTCGATGATCTCGGCAACAGTGATCTCAAGTTCTCGATCGATTTTCGTAGCGTGTACGGCTCGGTCATCGACCAATGGCTGGGCGCGGCGCACGTGCCGATCCTGGGGCGGGAATTTCCGCGACTGGACCTGATCGAGATCTGATCCGCGACCGCTTATAATATTGACTTTGCCGGGCGGAATGATTGTATTTGCCCAATAAATCCTCAGGAAAGGACGGATCGACATGAACAGCATCACAGCGCGCGGATGGGTCGGAATGCTCACGGTGGCCGTCGGTCTGGCGGGAGCCCCTGACGCCGGGGCGTGGTTCCTCGGTGATTGGGTTCCCGAAGCGCAGATCAGCGCGACCTTTGACGACAACGTCAACCGGAGTTTCGACGGGGACGGCGAGAAGAAGGATTTCATCCTTGAACCCTCGATAGCCATCGAGCTGCAGCGCGAATTGGCGCCATCGGCCTTTCTACACACGAAGTTGAGTCTCTCGGGCGCCCTCCACGGCAAGTACGACGGGCTGAACCGCGTGGTTCCGCGCGCGGATGTGGGGGTTCGGCAGGTGTTGGGGGATGAGCCCGGCGCGTCCGCGCTCCGGGGCGATATCGGCCTGGCCTATGAATTCTACGATTACGACGCGCGCTTCGGCGCCCTGATCAACCCGCGTGTCGAGTGGAGCCGGAATTTCGACGACATGGTGATCGTGGCGTTGTTCTACGAGTATGATAACCGGTTCGCGAGCGATAACAGCGTGTACGACGTGTCCGGCCACACGCTGGGCGTGGATGGCGAGATCGCGCTGGTCGAAGATGTGTCCATCCTGCTCGGCTACTCTTTCCGTCGCGGCGATGTGGTGGTCCATGAACCCCGCAGTGACCTTGGCGAAGAGATCAAGGGCAAACGATTGCCGCTAGACACCTTCCGCGACCGCTACGACGCGGTCAACTATTCGGATGCGGACATACATCGCCTGTCCATCGGACTGCGCCGCTATCTCGGGATCTACACGTCCGTTCAGGCCAGCTATACCTATGAGCTGATCGATGCGGACGGCGAGGATTATCCGAGCAACCAGCTCGCGGTCGGCCTGGTGCATCTGCTGTAGATACCTGTCCCTGTGCCCTGAACAGGCGCGGCGGCGACAGAGCGCCGCCCTCCAGAGTGGGCTCGAAGGTCATGGTGGAGGGCGCCGCTTCGTCGGCGCCGTTCTACTCCGTTGCTCTGGTTCCAACGGATCTGTTCGATAGAATCCCGACGCACAGGGTGGCCAGCATGATGGCCGCCGGGATCAGGATCAGGGGCCAGGGCGCCGGCGCGAATCCGGTCTTGAACGACCATTTCGCGAGCGCCCAGCTCGCGATCAGCGCCAGCAATATCCCCGACAACGAGGCCAGGCCGCCGAGCAGGAGGTATTCGGCGGCCATGATCCGGTTCAACTGAGATCGCGTCGCGCCCAGTGTCCGCAACAGCGAGGATTCCTCTTTCCGGTCATACCGGCTGGTTGTCACGGCGCCGCCGAGCACGACGAGTCCCGTCAACGCGCTGAACAGCGCCATGTAACGGATCACGAACGCCGCCTTGTCGAGCACGTGGTCGATCGAACTGACCACCGTGCGCAGATCAATGGTCGATACGTTCGGGTGCCGCGCCACGGCGGCGTTCTGCAGGCGGGCGGACGCCTCCGCGCTGGGCGCGCGCGTGACCATGGCGAAATATTGCGGCGCGGATTCGAGAACGCCGGCGGGAAAGATCACAAAGAAGTTGGTGCGCATCTGTCGCCAATCCACATGGCGGATACTGCGCACATAGGTCAGCAGGCGCACGCCCTGCACGTCGAACTCAAGCCGGCCGCCAAGACCGACGCCGAGCGTATCGGCAATGCCTTTTTCGAGCGATATGGGAATGCCGCGCGAGGTGTCCGTTACGCGACCTTGCCATTCGCCGGCCACCACGTCCTCGCGCTCGCCCAGTGTCTCGCGGTACGTTGCGCGATATTCGCGGAACAGGGCCCAATGAGGGATGTCGCGGCGCCTATCGTCACGCAGATCGCCGACCGGAAGGCCGTTGATGGCGGTGAGCCGCATCGTCACGATGGGTACGGTTTCCACCAGCTCCAGTTCCTGTTCTGCGACGATCTCCGCCACGCTGTCCACCTGGTCGGGCTGGACGTCGAACAGAATCATGTTGGGGCGGTTATCGCGGTCCGCGCCGCGGAACTGGTTGACGAGATTGTCCTGGGTCAGCGACAGGGT
>CAYRPR010000216.1:0-4979 GCA_964425945.1 uncultured Verrucomicrobiota bacterium
TGACCATGCGAATGCGATAGCGGGATACGTAATGTTCGTACACCGACGCGTAATGGGTGTCGCCGGGCCATAGCACGATGACAAGGACATGCGCCTTTTCGTTTCGGGCTTCCGCGTCGGCCGCCACGGCGGCATAGGCCGGCTGTTCGTTGCGAAGGAGGGATATCGATGGGTGCACGCGGGTCGGATACTCCAACAGGATGGCCGCCGCGACCACGAGCAGCGCGATGCGGTTGAGTCGCGGTCGCGGGGACTGTGCGAGCAGGGCGGCGAGTGAAAGGCCCAACGCCACGCCGGTCAGTTGCGGCATCAGGCAGAAGATTTTTCCAGCCTGACGAATCATGGCGTAGGGCGGTATCAATTTCCGCACCTGAATGAACCAGGCGGCGTCGTTGGGCCCGTGCGGGCCCAGCGCCAGAATGGCAATCACGTACATCAACCCCGCCAACAGCAAGAAGAATACGAGACGCCGAACGGAGATCGCATCCCGGCGCCGCGCCGCGCGCACGCATAGCGCGACGAATCCGGCCGCGACCAGCACTGCGAGTGTGTAACCGATGTACACCTGCGCGCCTTTGCCGGCCGGCGCCAGAGAGAAAAATCCGTCCGGTCCCGGCGAAAAGCCGGCGACCTCACCGAGACTGCGGCCTCGTGCCATCACGGAGTCCGATAACTCGCGTGACAGGAGTCTACTGAACAGAACCGATCCGCCCGTAAGCAACGCCATGGGCAGCAGGGCGAAACCCAGCCGCAGGTACGATCGAGTGTCGCGCCAGTTGAAATCCTCGCGCATGACAAAAGCCAGCGCGCACCAGAATGGCGTAATGAGAACGAGGAAGAAATAGACGTGGGTGTCGCTGATCCCGGCAAAAAAGAGCGTGATACCCGCCAGCCAGCCGCCGCGGGAGTCGGAATCGCGCACGGCCAGGTCCAGTCCCAGCAGAAGCAGGGGCGTCCACATCATGCCGAATCCCGTCGGACTGCCGCCGAGCAGGGCGATCCACCGGTACGTCAATGCGATGCCCATCAATCCCGCCACGGCGGCGATCCATTCGTCGCGCGTGTAGCGCAGAACCAGAAGCCACGTTGCCAGATAGGTGATCCAGATCGCGAACAACCCCGTCAGATTCCAGGCGAGGGCCGGGCCGGTGAACCAGCCGGTGACGCCGCAGATCAGCGAGAAGGGCAGGAAATTGTAGGTCAGCTCGAATCGCTCTTCGTCGTTCCCGGTGTTGAACTCGTAGAGGTTGGTGAACCACGGCGTCTTGCCGCGGATCATGTCCCCGAACAACCAGAAGTGATACAACAACTGCAGGTGGTCGCCGGGCACCATTTCGCGGACGCCGTAGTCGTCGCGATGGGCGGACGCGGGAATGCCTTCCGTGATGTATCGGGCGAGGGGCCAGGTAAACAGCGTCCAGACGGTTGCGCTGATCAGGAGTGAAATCAGTATGCGGCGTCCGTGCGTCATGATGGTTCCACGGCGATGTATCCGTTTTCGACGTACCATCGGGCCGTGCGAGCCAGCCCCTCTTCATTGCTGTAGTGGACCTGGTACTCGAGCCGCTCGCGCAGTTTGCGCGTGTCGAATGAGCGGTCCTTGGTGTAGAACGCCACGCGGCGCCGATGGATCGGCGGTTCGATGCCGAGCGGGCGGCAGAGTCCTTCGCACAGATACGCCGCGATGACAAACGGCCATGCCGGCAGGCGGATGATCCGTACGGGATGATTCAGCGCCTGCGCGATGATGTGGATGATCCGGTCCAGCGGCAGGGATTGCGGGTTTCCGGCGATGAACACCTCGCCCAGCGCGTCGGGATGGATGGCAGCCCGAATCAGGATGTCGGTCAGGTCATCAACATGGATTAGATGATAATGGCACGGGCGGCGACCCAGGATCGGGCAGACGTCGCGCGCGGCCATCTTGAATATCTTCAGCAAGCGCGTGTCGCCCGGGCCATAGATGGCGCAGGGGCGGATGATGACATGGGGCAGGCCGTTGCGGGTCGCATAATCGCGGAACCATTTCTCCGCGTCGGCCTTGGTTTGCTGGTACAGGTCGTCCGGCTCGAACCGGTATTGCTCATCGGCCGGCGGGTTCCGGATGTGGCCATGCACGCCGATGGTTGAGACATGGACGAATCGCTTGAATCCCGGCACCTCGCGCGCGAGGCGGGCCACAACCTGGGTTCCGTTTACATGCACCTTGTGGTAAAACGGCTTGGCCACGTTTGTCTGGCGATAGACGGCCGCCAGGTGGAATACGTACTGAACGCCTTCCATCGCGGGGCGCACGGCCTCCTCGTCAAAGACGTCGCCGCGGAACCATTTGATGGACAAATCGTTCAGTCCTTCCACGTCGGACGATTCACGCGCGAGCGCCCGGACGTCGAGCCCCTGCTCCACGAGTTTACGGACCAGGCGGGATCCCGTGAATCCGGTAGCCCCCGTGACCAGGACCGGTGTGTCCGGTGGAATATGCACGTTCTGTTCCATGATACGTTTGGCGGCTTCTGCGCAGTCCGTCCTATATAACCCAGGACGCGCCGCCGTCCAACGCAAAACGCATGAGGCACGACGCATGGCGATCCTGGCTATTTACCGCTCCGCCCCCGTTCACACCTTTAAAGGTGTGAACCGGGGGCGTGAGCTCGGGGTGAGCAAATAGGGCCCTTGAAAACGCCCGTCACACAAGCATGCCGGCGATACAGGCGGTCAGGAAGCAGGCGATGGTGCCCCCGATCAACGCCTTGATGCCGAGCGCCGACAGATTCTTCCGCTGGCCGGGTGCAATGGCGCTGATACCGCCGATCTGGATGCCGACGGACGCGAAATTGGCGAACCCGCACAGCGCATAGGTGGCGATGATGATGGATTTCTCGTTCACGATCATGCCGGCGTGTTTCAACTGGCCGAACGATACATAGGCGTAGTACTCGTTCAGGATCGTCTTCTCGCCGAGCAGTTGACCGACTACGATCAAATCGCCGGCCGGCACGCCCATGATCCACGCAACGGGCGCGAGCAGGAATCCGAGAATCACCTGGAGCGTGAGCCCGTCATAGCGACCCTCGCTCCACTCGCCAATCGCCTCATTGACACCGAGGGTGCCTCCGATCCAGTTATATACCATGTAGTTCAGCATAGCGATCATCGCGGTGAAGACCAGCAGCATGGCCGCCACGTTGACGGCCAGCTTGACTCCTTCGGTTGCGCCGAGCACCGTTGCGTCGAGCAGGTTGCGTCCCATGCGATGCCGCGGAATCAGGAGTTCCTTGTCGAATTCCTCGGTCTGTGGGATGAGCAGTTTCGCCGTCAGCAGGGCCGCCGGCGCCGAGATGATCGAGGCCACGAGCAAATGGGTGGCGAAATAGGTCATCTGCGCGGTGTCCGTTCCGGCCAGGATGGCGATGTAGGCCACCAGCACCGCGCCCGCGATCGTGGCCATGCCGCCGGTCATCAGGGACATGACTTCCGAGCGCGTCATTTTCTCCAGGTACGGTTTAACGACGAGCGGCGCTTCCGTTTGGCCGACGAAGATGTTGGCCGCCGCCGCGAGGCTCTCCGCGCCCGACAGGCGCATGGTCTTGTGCATGACCCAGGCCAGGCCATAGACGATGTATTGCAGGATGTTGAGGTAGTAGAGGACGGAGGTCAGGGAGGAGAAGAAGACGATCGTCGGCAGGACCTGAAACGCGAAAATGAATCCGAACGTGTCGGTGTTGGCCACCAGGTCGCCGAAAAGGAAGATGGACCCTTCCCGCGTGAAGTTCATCAGCTCAATGAAGAAACGCGAGATGTACTGAAATCCGTGCAGGATGAAGTCGACCTTCAGCAGGGCAAAAGCAATCACCAGTTGGAGCAGGGTGCCGGATATGACCAGGCGCCAATTGATGCGCGATCTATTTTCGCTGAGCAGATAGCCCGCGGCCAGCAGGCAGAAAATGCCGAGCAGGCCCCGTCCGATATTCAACCAGACCGAATCGTCCATGATCCTCCACGGGTTACATCACGCGGATCATATAATGGCATGGGTGCGTTAGCGGGGCAACAGGTAAGGCGTGAACACCAGCGCCCCGATGACGACGGCGCCGACGGCCGCGATCAGCACGGCGCCGGCCGCGACGTCCTTGGCCTTGCCGACCAGCGGGTGATAGCCCGGCGACGAGGCATCGGCCAGGAATTCGAAGGCGGTGTTGAGCGCCTCCGCCGTCCAGACCGCCATGATGGCCAGTACGATCCAGCACCATTCACTCGCCGAAAGGCCGACGTACCGGCCCAGCCCGCATACCGCCAACGTGGCCGCCGCATGAATCCACGCGTTGTGCTGGGAGGCCAGCATGATCCCGACGCCGCGGAAGGCGTATTGGAAACTTCGAATACGACCTGTAAACGGATGCGACGACGGCTTCATGCGCGACCGGTCAGAGCGGCCAGTCGCGCAGGATGCGTTCCGTCTCTTCCGAGTGCCCGCTCTCGTCGCGGACCATGTCCTCGAGTTGCACCACGAGACCCTTGTCACCGAGCGCATCGGCTTCTTCCGCGCGCTTCGTGTAGTCCCGTGTGGCCTGGCGCTCGGCATCGAGAACGGCCTTGAGCATATCCTGATTGGTATGGGCTGCGGGCACGGGACGTGGTTGGGTGGTTGGTTCGCCCCCGAGAGCGACGATCTTATTGGCGAGAAATTGCGCGTGCTGTTGCTCGTCCGCGACCTCCTGCAGGAAGAACGCCGACAGCTGGGGGCGAAAGGGCCCTGTCGCTTTCGCGGCATAGGTGATGTACTGGATGATGGCGCCCAGTTCTCCGGCGAGATCCTCGTTCAGATTCTTGATCAACGTCTTTTTGTCCATGTCTTCGATCTCCTGCTTGTCGATTGCGTTTACTCCAGTTCGTCGGGATCCAGATCCTCGTATCCGATATCATAGATGCCGGCGCCTACCGCATAGTACGTGTCGGGTACGCGTTTGATAAAGGCAATT